>JAUXTZ010000395.1 GCA_030681095.1 Burkholderiales bacterium | reverse complement strand
GGGAAGCCCTTTACCTTTGTCATGGCGATGGTTCCACCGCTGCTTTCAGCCTATACCATCGCCACTTTGCTTCATCTATATGCGTCTTTGCAGCGCGCACGCCAGGCAAAATTGCGCCGCCCAAGGCGGGTGATCCGCGCGATTAAAGACGTGCATAAGGCCGCATTGTTCAACGTGCTTACCACCGGCGCGGGCATGGCGAGCCTGATCTTTACGCCGATTCCGCCAATTCAAGTTTTTGGTTTTGTCGGCATGGCGGGCGTAGCCCTGGTCTATCTGGTGGTGTTTCATTTAGTGCCGCCCCTGCTGGTGAAATGGGATAAGGGTCCCTGGCCGCAACGCGGATTTCGTAGCACCGGCAAAGTCGCCTTTGCGATCGTTGGTTTTTCCATGCGCCATGCCGGCCTGACACTCATCACTTGCGCCATTGCCATCATCCTGGCCGTGCCTTTGCTGGCGAAAGTACAAGTAGAAACCGATTTCATAAAATTCTTCCCCGATTCTCACGGGCTCAGCCGGTCAACCAAGATCGTCGAACAAAATCTCTCGGGCGTAATTGGCGTTGAAGTGGTGTTCGATGGCGCAGGCCGCGATTCGCTCAAGCGCGTGGAGACTTTGCGTGCACTCCAGGCATTCCAAAAATGGGTGGCCACCCTGCCCCAGGTTGATCGCACGGTTTCCATGATGGACATGGTCGAGGAAATGAACTGGGCGTTTCACGGTGAAGAGGTGCGTTATCGCGCTTTGCCCGAAAGCGACAAGCTGCTAAGCCAACTGCTGCTGGTCTACGACGGGCGGGATTTAAGCGAATTCGTCAACCGGGAATATCAGCGCACGCGTATCGCGTTGAGTGTGAATGTGCATGGTGCGAGCGCGATTGGCGAAGTCATCGACACCATCCGCACCCATCTGCAACAGCACCCGATCCCGGGCTTGAAGGTGGAAATCGCTGGCTATGGCCGCTTATTCGCGGACATGCAGGAGTTGCTGGTCATCGGCCAAATAAAGAGTTTCGGTTGGGCGTTCGCTTTGATCTTTGTGTTGCTGATGCTGCTCTGGCGCTCGCCCATCGCCGCCCTAATTTGTCTGATTCCCAACTTGGCACCGCTGTATTTTATTATCGTCGTGATGGGCGTAACGGGTATCCCGCTCGATATGGCGACGAGCGTGATTGCCGGTGTCGTGCTCGGGATCACCGTGGATGACACGATTCACCTCTATCACAGTTACCAGCACCGTTTGCAACACGGCGCGAGCCCCACTTTCGCCTTAGCGCGCAGCTTCGAAGCTTCGGGCCGCGCTGTGCTGGCGGTGACGCTGGTGCTGGTCAGCCAATTCACCCTGATCATCGGATCCGAATTCAAACCGACCGCTAATTTCGGCATGCTCGCCGCAGTCGGGCTGCTTGCTGGACAATTATTGGAATTGTTGTTGCTGCCCGCCTTGATTGTGCTTCAGCAGCGTTATCAAGCCCGCTACCGAGAATAGCGGCGAATATCCACTTCAGACTGATGGGCAATCAGATGATGTTACGTACAGCAGAGATCATCAGACATGATTGAACCCATGTCCTAGATGATCAATAATAATTAAATTATGGCATCGCAGAAACAGCCTCATGAACGTGTTGGCGAAGAAACCCTGATCGGGTTACCCGTCGATTGGATGGCGCGTTCGCCGCTCCACAAAATATCGGTTGAGCCACCTAACTCTGATGAAGCACTTATCGGCATTCAGCAACGATTCAAGGTTCGCTTCGCCAATTGTGCGGGCGGCCGCGAATCGGCGGGCGTGCTTGTCAAGAAAATGTATGCTACCCGCGGCTACCCGGCCAAAACTGGCCCCTTACACCCTGAGCGCATCACCTTGGTTGCCAATGTCGATCACAGCGTTATTGGTACACTCACTGTCGGCCTTGGCCGCTCTGCGCCGCTACTGGCCGAAGAACTCTATTCAAATGAAATTGCCGAGCTCAGAGACCAAGGGTGCGAAGTGTGCGAATACACCCGCCTGGCAATCGATGGACAGGTTCGATCCCAGCGGGTCATCGCTTCGCTGTTTCATATCGGATACCTATACCCCCATTCGGTGCTTGGATATACCGACGGCGTGCTAGAGGTAAACCCACGCCATGTCGGCTTCTACAAGCGCATGCTCGGGTTTACCCAGATCGGGCCAGAACGTACCTGCGCTCGCGTCAAAGCGCCAGCCGTGCTTCTTCGCACCAACTTCGCCTATATGTCCGAACAAGTTCAAGCCATGGGAGGCCGGTGCGAACGTGGCCCGGGCAGCCGCTCTCTTTACCCGTTTTTTTTCAGCCCGGAAGATGAAGCGGGCATCATTGCGCGGCTCACCCGCGACCCGGATTAACCCCCGCGCCACCCCGCAGCCACGGGGCATCTCCATGCCCTTGTGCTACACTAAAATGATTAAAATTTAATCTTCAGGCCCGCATGAACAACCCCGAGAGCCCTGCGGATCGGTGGAGCCAGACCATCATTGGCTTGCCGCTCGACGAAGCGCAGCCGCTTCGTGAGGTGTCACTTGCGCGGACGGATCTCCGTACAACCAACATAAGCCTGGCCGAGCAGCAATTCAAAGTCCGGCTCGCCAATTCCGAGGGCCGGCGAGAATCAGCCAGCCTACTGATTAAGAAATTGTACGCATGGCGCGGCTATGACATCAGCGGGATGGATTTGGATCGCCCCAACCGCATCACGCTCATGGCGGACGCGCTCGGCCAACCGATAGGCACCATCACGATTGGGCTTGATTCTCCCTCCGGCTTACTGGTTGACTCGTTGTACCACGATGAAATCGAGCAACTCCGCCAAGCAGGTTGCAGCGTCTGCGAGTTCACCAAATTGGCCATCGATCAAGACATTAAATCCAAACGGGTTCTCGCGTCGTTGTTTCATTTGGCATGCATTTTCGCCCATCGCATCCATGGTGCGACCGACATCACGATAGAGATCAACCCACGTCACGCACCGTTCTACCGACGCATGCTCGGCTTTACGCTCTTGGGTGAAGAGCGCTTATGCCCTCGGGTCCAAGCCCCCGCCGTATTACTCCGGCTTACTTTCGCATACCTCAACGAACAGGTTGAAAAGTACGGTGGCACCTTTCAAGATATTCCGGGTGTTCGCTCCTTCTACCCGTTTTTCTTTAGCAAGCAAGATGAAGACGGCATCGCTGAGCGGCTAGAAAGGAGCGAGTGATTGTCAGCTTCGAATAAACTGCCGCCAGAAGTTGCATTCCTGCTAGAGGCTGCCGGGAGCGCGCCCTCCGCCGACAATTCCCAGCCGTGGTGTTTTGAATGGGATGGCCAGACCTTGACTGCCCGGGTACATCGTCGCGGCGGTTTCCCAGAGGATTACCATGCCACGACGCTTGCTTTGGGGGCGGCGACCGAAAATTTGGCTTGGGCAATCCAGTCCCTCGGCCTGGATATGGCTTCGTGGTTTTTTGGTCCGCCGGGAGCAGATGGCGCGTTCGCCCAAGGCCGGGTAACGAAACCTTCAACCATCCCCGCAGGCAACGATGTGCCGCTTTGGAAGCAGCGCCATACGAACCGTTTGCCCTATCGCCCCGAAATCGACTCGGAAGTTGCGGATAAGCTAACAACTTGCCGGGTTGGCAAGGTGGAGGTACGGGTGATAGCCGGGGCCGGTATCCGGCAAGCAGCGGATTGGGTCAGACAGGCCTCCGAGGTTCGCTTCCAGACTCGCGAGGTAAACGAGTGGTTTGCAGCCAGTCTGCGTTATGGTGATTCACCGCAAGATCTTGTTAGCGGCCTGCATGTCGATACACTGGCATTGCCGCCCGGCGGCGTGGGTTTGCTGAAGCTGATGTCCGATTGGGGCCGGCTGCAATGGTTGAACCGGTTGCGGGCATATAAATTGTTTGCCGCGATTGAAGCAGCCAATTTCCGGAAGGCGCCCTTGGTGGTCGCGATCATCGGGCCTGCCGATCGGGCAGCAGCCTTTGATGCCGGACGCTGCCTGCAACGGGTGTGGTTGCGGGTGACCGAGCTGGGCTTATCAGCCCAGCCTTATTATGTGGTGGCTGATTTGCTGAACAGGCTGGAATCAAACAGCGTGCCGACGCAATGCGTGACTCAGTCCTCGGTGCTGCAAGAACGTATCCGTGCCGAGTATGGCCACGAGAACACCTTGCATTGCCTACTGCGGGTAGGCACGCCCGTTGGCGAAATTCAGGTTTCAGGCCGACTGCCGCTAAATGAAATCATGTGTACGTAGCAAAAGGATCAGATTATGGAAAACGCCTCTTCATCTCAATTCGGCGTGCTAGGCGACCGACAAAGTCTTTCCGCCACAGCGCGCGCGGAAATTCTCGCCTTGGGTGGGCCGCGGCCGTGGCCTTTTCTGCTGACAGCACTTTATGCCTGGGCTGTCATCATCGGTGTCGTTTGGTGGGCGCTGGATGCGCAGAGCGTTTGGGTCACCCTGCTGGCTATTGTGATCGTTGCCACACGCCAAAACATGCTCGCCCTGCTTGTGCACGACCAGGCGCATTGCTTGGGTTTTCCCGCCAAGCCCGGCGACCTGATTGCGAACTTGCTCGCCGGCTACCCACTGTTGGTGCTGACGGTGGAAGATTATGCGCAAGTGCACCTATCGCACCACAAGTATTTCTTCACCGAGAAAGATCCGGACTTCTTGCGCAAGAGTGGGCCGGAGTGGACCTTTCCCATGTCCGGACGCCACCTGGGCAAGCTCCTGCTTACCGACTTACTCGGCTTGAATGTCTGGGGCCTGATTAAGGGGAAAAAATTACAAGGCGAAGCATTCAAGCGGCCGCATCCCACCCCCAAATGGGTGCGCTGGGGGTTTTATGCGTGTCTGGCCGGCGTATTGACCGCGACCCATGCCTGGGGGATGTTCTTGCTGTACTGGGTCGTTCCCCTGCTGACGGTATTTCAGGTAATCGTGCGCTGGGGGGCTATTTGCGAACACAAATACAATCTCCTCCATGCGAGCATTGCCGAATCATCGCCCATCATTATGCCGCGCTGGTGGGAGAAGCTGCTGCTCCCCAATTTGAACTTCACCTTGCATCCCTACCACCACTTTTTTCCGGGCGTATCGTTCTCCATGCTACCCAAGGTGCACGCGATTTTTTGCCGCGAAGGTTTGATTGATGATAGCCATGTCTTTCATGGCTATGCGGCGTACCTGAAATATCTTATTCGGCCGGCCGCGCCGGTAAGCGCAGCGCCGGTCGCCTGATCGAGTGCATTTCGATCACACCCCGACATTCTCCCGCCATATCGGCTGGGACACCGAGGGCGAACCAGACCGCCTGCCGCTAAATGAATTTTTGTGTAACGTTTTAAACAGGAGTTGAGCATGTCCTATACACCACCCGAACTCGATTGGGAGCGCTTGGTACTGATTGCCGGCGGTCACACTGCTTTCCAGCTATTATGGGCCGGCGCCGAGCTGGGGCTTTATGACAAGCTCTCTGCCCGACCAGGGCAATCATTGGATGAACTGGCGCAATCCCTGGGACTGGAACGCCAGCCCGCACGGATTCTGCTGATCGGCCTGACGGCTTTGGGCATCATTAAGCTTGAGCATGAATGCTATCGCAATGCTCAGATAACCGAGGATCGTATGGTCAGTGGCAAACCGGGCTATGTCGCGCCCATCCTGGGGTGGCAAGCACACATTGTCTATCCGGGGATGATGGATTTTGTTGCCTCATTAAAAGAGAATCGCAACGCTGGCCTAAGCCGCTTCCCCGGCACCGAGCCCACCCTCTACGAACGCCTGACCCATGATAAAACCCTGGAAAAAGTCTTTCAGGATTCAATGAGCGGCCTGTCTAAACAAGCCAACCAGTTTTTGCCTAAAGCCATGGATTTCAGCCGCTTCAAGCATGTTGTCGACGCAGGCGGCGGTGATGGCACCAATGCCATGGCCATTGCCCGCGCCTACCCAGGCGTGAAAACCTCGGTTTTCGACTCGGCTTCGGTGTGTGATCATGCGCGCCAGAATATCGCTCAGGCCGGCATGTCCGACCGGGTGGGCACCTGGGCGGGTAATTTCTTTGATACGCCTTTCCCGCCCGACACGGATTGCATCGTGTATTGCCACATCCTGACCATTTGGTCGATGGACAAAAATCGCGCCCTACTCCAGCGTACCTTTGACGCCCTGCCGGAAGGCGGTGCGGTCGTGGTTTTCAACATGATGGGGGACGACGATGACCAAGGCCCGCTCAGCACCGCCCTGGGCTCACCCTATTTTATGGCTATCGCCACCGGCGAGGGCATGCTCCACCCATGGAAAGATTACGAGGCCGCCCTGCGGAGCGTAGGCTTCAAACAAACCGTGCGCCTGGATCAGGGCCTGCCGATCGACCACGGTATTCTGGTCGGCATCAAATAAGGGTTGTCTTTATGGAATACGACTATTTCGAGGCGTTTAGCCGCAATCTCGGTTTTCTGTCCCTGGAAGAACAGACCCGGCTTAGGAATGCACGGGTCGCCATCGCCGGACTGGGCGGAACCGGCGGCGCCCAAGTCCACGCACTGAGTCGAATGGGTATTGGCCGCTTCCATCTGGCCGACCCGGACACATTCGAACTAGTCAATTTCAATCGCCAGAGCGGCGCCATCGTTCCCAATATCGGGCGGCTCAAAACCGAGGTGGCTCGGGAAACCATTCTGGCGATCAACCCCGAAGCGGACATCCTGACTTTCGATTCCGGGGTGGGTGTCGGAAATATTGACGCTTTTTTGGAGGGCGTGGATGTAGTGGTTGACTCTATGGATTTCTACTGCTTCGAGGAGCGCTTTCTGCTCTATGGCAAAGCAAGGGCAAAAGGGCTGTGGGTGCTGACCGCTCCTCCGCTTGGGTTCGGCTTCACCCTGCTCATGTTCGACCCCAAGGGCATGAAATTCGAGGATTATTTCGGTTTCCACTCGGGCATGACCGAGCGCCAACGGATCATCGCCCTGATCGCCGGCGTCGCACCCAAGCCCTTCATGCTCAAATACCTGGACCGCTCGCGCCCTGATTTCGCGGGCCGTCGCTTACCGTCTGTGGGGGCCGCGCCTTTCATGATCGCCGGGGTCATGGCTACCGAAGTTACCCGCATTCTGACCGGCAAAGGCAAAACTTTGGCCGTCCCCACCATCTATCAGTTCGACGCCCTACTGCGCCGTTTCCGCAAGAAAACCTATTATTGGGGAATGAAGGGGCCGCTACAGCGCTTGAAGAGGGCTTTCCTGAACCGCATGCTTCCGCTGTGATTGTCGGATGAGTTGTAAGCGGGTTAGCTAGCTGCTTGCTGCCAGGCCCCTGTTTCCGTGTCGGGTTTTTTTACACTTTGCTCGAACGAAGCTGGCGCGCACAATTTTCACCTCCCACATCAGACAAATATATCTAACACAAACAATAAGTTATAAGTGTTAATGATTCCCGCTAAAACCTGGCACGGCCCGTGCTTTGTAGTTAGGCAACAGATCCTGTCCCACTGTTTGGTCTGTGGACCGCTTAACTAACATGACATTTTTGGAGGTAATCATGAACACAAGACTTAAACCAATCATTGCCGCGCTGGGACTGGGGCTAGCCATTGCTTCCGTGCCGGCCGCCGCCGTGACCTTATATGGCCCCATTACTCAGTTTGAAGATGACAATGTCGACTGGGTTATCAAGGGTACAGGCAACACCAAGGCCACCACGCTTGAGGTAGGTGATACCCTGGTTTCGATCCTTGAAATTCTTCAGACGGTTGACGTCTTGGGTGCTGGCTCCTCTTTTGTGGCCCCTCAAGAACTGACCGGGGTTGGCGCGATCACGCTGGTCGGTTTCGCCGATCTGGATGGTTCGGGCGGTCTTAACGACATGATCTTTGCACCCTTTGCTGGCGGGTTGAATACCTACCTAGGCGGCAAGTTGGTGACGGGGGGCGCAGCTGGCGGTGGCGCGATGGTCGCGTTTTACCTGGCTAACACCCAGAATCTTACCACCACTGGCTCGACCAACTGCACCGACTTGGCGGACTGCATCACCCGCGCAACCGACGGCACCTTGTACGAAGTCGACGGTTTTGAAGGGGATACTGACGAGTTTTGGGTTGCCCTGAACGCGGCTACAGATCTTGCTGCGGTGCTTGCCGGAACGTCGACTACCGGTTTTGGGACTTTCAACTTTGGCCTCAGCATCCTCGACGACGGTGGCAATCCCTTCATCAAAGATGGTCTGACCTGTACCGGTGGCACGGCACTTTTCTGCAGCGGTGACGGCACTGGTGACAATAAAATTGACCTGATCGGCCAAGGCACTGTACTCGGTGGCCAGGGGCTAACCAATGGAGCGACCGCGCATAGCGACTTCGACTTCCAAAAGGCTGTGCCGGAACCGGCGACCCTTGCTCTGCTCGGCTTGGGCTTGCTGGGCATAGGTGCCAGCCTGCGTAAAAAGGTGCGCTAAGACACTCGTTTTTCGCAAGGCCCCAAAAAGCCCCCTCCTGTAGGGGGCTTTTTTTATGGGCGGCGCCCGGCCAGCGAGCGCTATGCAGCAGCTGAAGCTATGCCGTGCACCAGCAGCTTGATGTCCGGCCGTTGGTGAACCGTGGTGTCCTGTCTTTTCTGGCACGGCTTGGGTTTCGGTAGCCGGAGCCTATAGCAGCAGGCCGATGAGCTAAGGCCTGGAACGCCGAGTAGGGGCCAGGAAGTGATAGACGAATGGGGTGGGTAGAACGTGCCTCAGCGGGGTTGCCAAGCCAGGCCCGCCTCAGCCTGGTTCAAGCCCCCATCGTGCCGGCGCTACTTGAGTGCGCGCGCCATCTCACCTGCTGTTCGGGTCGGGGTCTAGCTAAGGCAAGCTTCGGAGCAGTTGCTGCGTCTGCGTTTGTAGCGCCGGGCTGAGCTGCATTTTCTGCAATTGGCTGATTTCCCCGCGTGCCTTCGCGGTTTGGCCCGCTTTGGCCAAGGCGTAAGCCAAATGAAACCGGATTTCCGGATGCTTCGGTACGAGGGCGGCGGCTTTTTCGATGAGTTGCAGTCCGCGGGTGTTTTGGCCCTGTTGGACCAATATCCAGCCTAGGGTGTCAGTAAGGGCGGGGCTGTCAGGCTTGAGTTTGTAGGCCTTTTCCGCCATCGCTAAGGCTCTGGGATCACGCTCCTCCTGATACAGAATGGCCAGGTTATTGAGCACGAGGGTATTGTTCGGCGCGGCGCCCAACAGCGTTTGGTACAAGTCTATCGCCTGGCGGTTTAGGCGCCGCTGGGTGTAGCTCTCGGCGAGATGGGCCCGGACGACCTGGTCTTGGGGATGCGCCTTGAGCCAGCCCAGGAGCGTGGCATCCGCTTTTTTTGCATCCCCGGCTTGCAACAGCGCCAGATGCTGCTTGACTGCCAGGCTGCTGACCTGATTTTTTGTCAAAGCCTGTTCATAGAGCCGGGCCGCCTCGGCATATCGCTTGGCCATCATCTGTGCGTCCCCTTCCATGGCAAACCCGAGCGACGAGTCGGCGCTGCGGGTTTGCTGCTCGCGAGCAAGCCTGATTGCTTCCGCGTGGTTGCCGGTGCGGGCTTCAAGCGCAGAGAGCGCAGTCAGGGCCTCCACAAAGTCGGGCTTGAGCTCAAGCGCTTTGCGCAAGGCGCTACGGGTGGCCTTTTCGTCGCCCATCGCCGCGTGGGCCTTGGCCAAGCTGTACTGGGCGGACGCCGACTTCGGCGCCAAACTTGCGAGCTTGTTGTAGGTGGCCCGAGCGTTCTCCTTCTCCCCGGCCGCCAGTTGCACCCGGCCCAGCAGATCCAGGGCTTCCTGGCTGTCAGGTCGGCCAGCCAGCGCTTCCCGAGCAACGGTCAGGGCATTCTGTGGCGCGTTTTTGTCTAGGTAATACTTGGCCATCATCGCGCGCGGAACGTAAGCTGCAGGGCTGACTTTTGCTGCCCGCTCCAACCAGCTAAGGTATTCCCGTTCCTTCTTCTCCAATGCGGCCAGCTCAGCCAGCCCAACCATGGCCGGGATGCTCTTGCTGTCCTTGTCCAGAATGGACTGGTAACGGCCCCGGGCAGCGGGGATATTCTTCTCCTGCAGATCCATCATGGCCAGCCTCGCGGCTGCGGGGAAGAGCGTAGGTTTCAGGGCCAGGGCTCGCTCAAAATTCTTGCGCGCCTGGGCGAAGTCCTTCTTGCCCAGGTAGGCCTGGCCTTTGAGATTGTAGGTGCCGGGGCTGTTGGGCAGCTTTTTCTCCAGCACGGCTATTGCCGCCAGTGCCTTGTCGAATTGCCCCTCAGCGAGGAAATGATGGGCGAGGGTAACGTCTGCCCTGTAGTCCTTGCCACCCATGGCGGAAGAGGCTTCCAGCGCCTTGACCGCCTCGCCTTCCTCTCCGGTCGCCAACCGGCTCATGCCAATGCGCGCCTTCAGCGTGGCGTTGGTGGGCACCAGATCAGACGCCTTTTCGAATAAGTCTCGCGCCGAGCTTGGATCATCGCCACGCAAATGCGCTTCCCCTGCCAGCGCCAGCACCTGGGCATCGGCCTTGCCTGCGGCAATGTACGGCTTCAGCAGGGCCAGGGTTTGGTCCGGCTGGTTCAGCCTAAGATAGGCGGCGGCCAGCAGCTTGCGGGCATCGAGGTGGCCGGGGGCACGCTGCAAATACTGGTTCAGCGCTTTCGCCGCACCTTCATAGGATTTTTTGTCGTATTGCACCAAGGCGAAAAGCAGTTGAGCCGGCATGAAACCGGGATTGGCCTTGAGCGCGCGCTGCACGGAATCCAGCGCCTGATCCGTCTTGCCCGCTGCATAGTGCAGCGTGGCTTCCACAAAGGGGATGCCGTAAAAGTTCTCAACGAGCTTTTTGATCTTCTCCAGTTCGGCCTTCGCTTCCGCCGGCTTGCCGGTGAAGGCAAAAATTTGGGCGCGGCCAAATAGTGCGCTGATCTTGCTCGGGTCGAGCTTCAAGGCCTTGGCGTAAGCCTCGGACGCGGCCTGGTGATTGTTGTTCAAGCGCTCGAAATCTCCGAGCATCGCCCAGCTCTCCGGGTTGGCAGCATCGATTTTGATGGCCGCGTCTATCATGGCGCGCGCTTCGTTAATGTTTCTTTTTGCAAAGGCGCAATTGGCAAGCCCCCAATAAGCCGGCACGTGCTGGGGATCAACGGCGAGCGATTCCTTAAACAGCTTGCACCCTTCTTCCAGCTGGCGCAGGCCGAGCTGGGCGTCGCCTTGCATCTGGAGAAAAGTGGCCTTGTTTCGCTGCGAGGTACTTGCCGAGGGGCTGATTTCTTCGAGTACTCGTTTGTTCTCCCCCATTAACAACCAGGCTTTGCCCAGCTTAAGTTTGATGGTTTCAGGATTCACGCCCAGTTTTTCGGCCCGGCTAAACTCTTTTTCTGCCTCATCGCCCCGGCCTAATCTCAAGTAGATTTCTCCCAGCAATAACCTGGCTTGGGCACTGTTCGGGTTTTTTTGGATGGCATTCTTCAATTCGATGACGCCCTCCTTGAGGTTGCCTTTGTCCTCAGAATCCTTGGCACGCTGGATGTGTTCCTGCTCAGTGAGATTGGATATACGGTCGCATCCGGTAAGCGCAATGGATGCGGCAAAGGCCAGGGCGATGGCTAGGGTGATGGGATGTTTGGTCATGTATGCGTACTCCACTCAAGCAGTGAATTGATAGCGCCGGTAGCCGGCTACCGGTTAGCGCGTTTTATCTTGCAGCTGTTTGCGCAAGGCGCGTGCCTCCTGCTCCTGGGGGAAAGCCGCGCCACTCGCCAACAGCCGATCGAGCTCGCTCAGCGCCCGACCGCGATCGCCTGTCTTGGCGAAAGCAACGGCTAAGTGGTACTGGATTTCCGCTGCGTCAGGCGCCTTAGACAGGGCCTGCTGGAGCAACTTGACACCCCGCTCGGCCTGCCCCTGCTGTACCAATAGCCAGCCCAAGGTATCCATCACGGCGGGATTGTCCGGCGCGAGTTTATGCGCCTTCTCAGCGGCTGGGAGCGCGCGCTTATCTTTCATTTCCTGGTACACCCAGGCCAAGTTATTCAGCACGTAAACATTTTCCGGGGCGGCCGCCTGGACCGCCTCATACTGCTCGGCCGCCAGCTTGTACTGCTTTTGTTGCAAGTAGGCCTGGGCAAGGTAGCTCCTCGCCGCCATATCCTGCGGCTGCTCTTTCAACCATTGCAGCAGTTTGGCTTCGCCCTCGCGCCCCTTGCCAGCCTGGGTGAGCGCGCCATGCAGGCGCACCGCCAACTCGCCGGACTTGGCGAGGCGGTAGGCTTGATCATATTTTTCCGCTGCTTTGTCGTATTGCTTGTCGCTCGCCAGCAAGTCTCCTTCCAGTACGTAACCGATGGGTAATTTGGGCTGCTGTTTCTGGATTTGCTGCGCTAACTTTAACGCCTCCGGCTTGCGGCCGGCTTGGAATTCCAGCCGCGCCAACGCGGCTTGGGCATCGATGAAATCGGGCTTGATTTGCAGCGCCTTTTGATAGGACGTGCGCGCGGCAGCGGGGTTTTTCACCACTTCCTGGGCCGCGCCCAGGCGCATGTGCGCCAGCAGATTATTCGGCGCGAGTAAGGTCAGCTTGGTGAAGGTGGCCACCGCATTGTCCTTTTCACCCGCCGCCATTTGCGTCATGCCCAACAGGCTAAGCGCTTCCGGCTGGTCAGGATTGGCATTGGCCGCCTCACGTGCATGGGTCAAGGCGCGCTGCGGATCTTTTTTCTGCACATAAAACTGCGCCAACAGTGCCCGTGGCGCGGTCGCGGCGGGGTGCGCGGTCGCGGCCTTGTTCAACCACTCGAGCATTTCTTTTTCGTGCTTGGCATCGGCTTCCATTGCGGCAAGGGCAAGCATGGCCTGGAGATTGTTTTTGTCCTTGGCAAGCACCGATTCGAAGCGCTTGCGCGCGGCATCGGGTTTTTTGTCCTTCATATCCAACTGGGCCAGATTCACCGCCGCAGGGAAGTAGGCGGAGTCGATGGACAGCGCTTTCTCAAACGACTGGCGTGCGCGCGCTACGTCGCCCTTGTTGAAATACACGGTGCCGCGCATGTTATGGGGGAGCGGGATGTTGGGTTGTTTTTTCTCCAAGCTGTCGATGGCAACGAGTGCTTGGTCCCATTCTTTTTTGTTGGTATGCGCCAGCACCCGCAAAATATCCGCACGGCCTTTGTCGGTTTCCATGCTGGAGGCGGCAAGTAAGTCAGACTGTCCCTGTTCAACATCGCCGGTAGCGTAGTGGCTCAAGGCTAAGCCGGTGCGCACTGCGGCGCTCTGCGGGTCAAGCTTGGCGGCACGTTCGAAATATTCCGTTGCCCGGGCGTACTGCTTAAGCTGCATATGTAGTTCGCCTGCCAGGGCCAAAGCTTGTTGATCGGCTTGATTGTCGGCCAGCAGGGGGTTCAAGGTTTCCAGTGCTTTATCCACTTGGCCCAATTTTAATTGGGCCGTTGCCAGCAGCTTGCGTGCATAAGCATGGTTCGGATAGCGTTGCAGTAATGGCTTTAATTTCTGCTCGGCTTGGCCGTAAGATCCCAGCGCGAGCGAGGTGGCCGAGAACAGCAGCACGCTCGGCGCATGGTTCGGCGCAACCTTGAGTACTTCTTGCAAATTGTCGCGCGCGACGGTGAAATTTTTCTGCTGAAAATCAATCAGTGCGGTGAGGTATTTTCCTTCAAGATGCTGGGGCTCTATTTTTTTGATCGCGGCGATCTCGGCGCGCGCTGCGTCCGATTTACCTTGCTTCATGTAAATATTGGCTAGGCTGCTGTGTGCTTGAATTGAGCGTGGGTCGGCTTTTAAGGCCTCCTGGTAGGCTACGATGGCCTCATCCAGCTTGTCTTTGGTTTGCAGCCAATACCCCTTCATTAGCCATGTGGCGGCGCGCTGGGGATCCTTGGCGATGGCGGTATCGATGTGCGCGGAGGCTTCCGTGTCTTTTTGTTCCACCATGGCCAGTACCGCCAAACCGGCATAAACATCCGCCAGATCGGGTGCCAGTGTGCGCGCCGCTTCCAACGAAGCTTTTGCTTTATCGTGCTGCTTGAGTGACATATAGGCGTTGCCTTGCAACGCGAGGAGGCGGGCGCGGAGCAATGGCGCCGCACTGGCTGGCACCTGAATTTCGTCGATCACTTTCTGAATCTGCCCTTGCTGCAACATGGCTTGGCCCAGCTCGGGCAGCAATTCGTTCTTGTCCTTGCCCAGTTGCATCGCCTTGCGCAACTCTTTTTCCGCGCTCGCCGGGTCTCCTTGTTTGAGGTAGAGCTTACCTAATTGCGCGCGCGCCTCGGCGTTCTCCGGGTTTTTCTGCAGCGCATTCTTGAGCTCAATGACCGCCGCTTTTAAATCGCCTTTGTCTTGTGCTTGCTTGGCCGACGCCACGAGTTTTTGGCTATCGCCTTCCTTGCTGCAAGCAGCCAGCAAGAATGCCGCAGTCAGGCAAAGAGTGATCGGGATAAAACGCTTAAACATGGCATCCTCCGTGAAAATATTTGGCGATAGGCTAAACTGCGGCTGTATCGTGCGTTTTTTCGTATGCGCTTTAGTCGCGCGATTGAAACAGCGCGCTCCACCTTGTGGTGGCACGCTGATATTCTTCGAGAATATCAGGGAAGTTTCGCTTTTTCTATGATATTCCGCACCAGCACTATTTGACTTGGTCTTTAGTCTGAATCCCGAAGCGACCGAGCATGTCATAGAGCGTCGGTCGCGACACCCCGAGCAGCTCCGCCGCGCGCGCAATGTTGCCATTCACGCGGCTGATCGCTTTATTGACCGCATCGCGCTCGGCGATCTCCCGTACTTGACGTAAATTCAGCGGGATTGCTTCCGCTGCGTTGAGCGCGAGCCCCAGATCTAGCGCGCTGAGGCGATTATCCTCGCTCATGATAACGGCGCGCTTCAGGCAATTTTCCATTTCGCGCACATTGCCCGGCCAAGCATGGCCCTCAATTGCGGCGCACGCATCGGGCGTGAAGCCTTTCAGGGCCTTGCCGTATTGCGCGTTGTATCTTTCGAGGAAGGCATGCGCCAGCAACAAGGCATCGCCTTCGCGCTCCTTGAGCGGCGGGATGTTGATAGTGATCTCGCTGATGCGGTAAAACAAATCCTCGCGGAAGCGGCCTTGTTCGATCAAGCGCCGCAGGTCTTGATGGGTGGCGCACACCACACGCACATCGACCGGGATTTCTTCGCGCCCGCCGAGGCGCTCAACTATACGCTCTTGCAAAAAACGCAGCAGTTTGGCTTGCAGCGGAAACGGCAGATCACCGACTTCGTCCAGAAACAGGGTGCCGTGGTCGGCGTATTCGATCTTGCCCTTGGTCTGTTTGCCCGCGCCGGTGAAGGCGCCTTTTTCATAGCCGAATAATTCGCTTTCCAGCAAATTTTCCGGGATCGCGGCGCAGTTGATCGCAACAAAGCGTTGGCTGGCGCGCGGCGACAGATCATGCAGCGCACGCGCGAACAATTCCTTGCCGGTGCCAGAATCGCCGAGCAGCAAGACTGTGGCATCGACCGGTGCGACTTTTTCCACGGTGCGGCAAATTTTTTGCAGCACCGCGCTGCCGGTGATGATGCCTTGCAGCGCCGCGCCTTGGCGCACTTGCAGCTTGCGATTTTCCGCTTCCAACTGGTGCAAGTGCAACGCGCGGTTGACGATCAGGCGCAGAATGTCGGGCTCGATCGGCTTGTGGTAAAAATCATAGGCGCCGAGCGCCACCGCTTTTACCGCGTTGGCACGGTCTTGGTTGCCGGAGACAACGATAACCTTGGTGCTGGGCGCCAGCGCTAAAATTTGCTCCAGCGTAGCCAAGCCTTCCGTTGCGCCATCCGCATCCGGCGGCAGACCGAGATCGAGCGTTACCACCGGTGGTTCATAGCGGCGCACTGCGGCCAGCGCCGCTTCGCGGTCACCGGCGATCACCACCTCTAGGTCATCGAAGCTCCATTTAAGCTGTTTTTGCAGTCCTAAATCGTCTTCGACCAAGAGCAGGAGATTTTTTGATTGTTGGTTTTCTTCGTTAGGCACCTGGCGCTCCTTGCATAGGCGATTGTTCTATATCTTGTAACATTGACTTGCGTTGCGGCAGATTCACCGTAAACGTCGTGCCCTGTTCAACCTGACTGGTCACGCTGACCCCGCCCCGCAGTTCGCGCACATATTCTCGGCATTCATAAGCGCCAATCCCCATGCCGGTTGCCTTCGTGGTCTCGAAGGGACGGAATAATTTGTCGCGAATAAATTCTTCGTCCATGCCCCGGCCGTTATCTTGCACCGTAATTCGAGCTTGTTCACCTTGCGTCTCCAACACAATTTCCACCGCGCCGGTTTCCGGCGTCGCTTCGATCGCGTTTTGCACCAAATGGCCCAGCACGCGTGACAAACGCTCCTTGTCCGCAATCACCCAAACCGGTTGCCCCGGTGCGCGCAATTGCGGCGCGGGGCGGAAGTGGGATTTTTCCTGCATCAGACGCTCCAGCAAGGGGATTAAATCCACCCCAGTCGCTTGCTGCGCGGACTGATACCCGGTGCGCAATTGCGCGAGCAGGCGGGTCATCCGTTGCGCGGCGTTATCCACGGTGGCGAGCATATCTTCTTGAAATTCCGGATTGTGTTTGTGCTTTTGCGCATTGGCGAGCAGCAAGGACAACTGCGCGACAATATTTTTTAAATCATGCACCACATAAGTGGACAAGCGGTTGAAAGATTCGAATTGACGCGCTTCGACCAACGCTTCCGTGGCTTGAATTTGCGCCAGATACACCGCCACTTGCCGCCCGGCGGTTTTGAGCAAATCGCTGTCTTCCCAGTTGAACTCGCGTGGGCTGCGGGATTCGGCCAGCACGATGAAGCCCATTAACTGTTCGTGCAAAATTAAGGGCGTGATGAGCCAGGCGCGAGGTAGGGACGACAGCCACGCCGGCAGCCGGAGCTCGCCGTAGATATCCGGGTCTTGGGCGTACTCCTTGAGATTGACCACCCATTGCCGCTCGGCGAGAAAGCGACACAGCGAGCATTGCTCATCTTCGATGTCACTCAGGGCGGGCAGATTCCACTGCGCCGCTTGGCGAAATACACCCTCTTCTTCCACCCACAATGCGGCGGCCGGACTATCCACCATCTCGGCCACGGCTTGCAGCGAGCGCTGACGCAGCTTCAAGCCTGGCTCACCGGCAGAAAGCGTATGGGTAAAGCGCAGCCATTCTTCCCGATAATCATACTTGTAGTTGAAAAAGTGTTTGCTCAAAAACACCTTGAGCCGCGCCCGCAACGCGCCGGAAAACAGAACTGCCAGCAGGATGACTCCCGCACCGAAGAGAAAGGCGACTTGCAGTACCCCGCCCCAATTGCCCCCGAACAGCCGGATGTAATACCCCGCAGCGGCCATGACCAATAAATAGACCCCAGCGCCAAACAACGCGGCGCTGTGAAACACCACGCGCCGCGATACGTGAACCTCCAGCGACCAATGCGGATTGCGCGCTGCGGACACGGCGATCAACGGTACCAGCAGTGCATTGATGAAGCCGCGCGCACTCCATATGCCGGCATCCGCGGCGTGGAATAGCATGGCATCGGAATAAAGATAGAAGTCATACGCGAACAGCGCCCCCAAGCCCAGGCAAAAATATTTGATGGCCCAGCGCTGTGCCTCGGGTGCATTACGGTAGAGCTGCTCTACCAAGGCCAAGCCAATCACGGCCAGCACGACGCGCCCGATGATGATAGTGATGAATTGCGCCTGGGCCGAGAAGGTTATCAGATGCGTATGCAGTGTTAGCGTCGCGAGAAAAATGGCGCCAAACAGGAGGGCGCCCAGCCCAAACCAGCGCTTCATGCGCTGGTGAGTTGGGACGTCCTCGGGCAGCGCGCGCGACACCAGCAGCTTCCACAAAAACAGCAGCCACAGACCGTCGCGAGCGATTTCCAGCAGGTCGGCTATGGCGGACAAGGCGCCGCTAGTGGCGCTGGCATACGCGCTCAATCCCGCCCATAACGCGCTTACCGCGGCGGCGGCGGCCAGCAGCGCGCCTTGAAATTTGCCGCGCCAACCGGAAACCAGTAGCCCGGTTAACAGCACAAACGCGACCGCCGCGATGCCGTAGCTAACTGCTCCAATACTCAGTGTGGTGTCACCCATATTGCCGAATTACCTTGCCCCTTTGCCAAACAGCACAACTTGCGCGGTTTGAAACAAGATCAGCAAATCCAGAAAGAAGGTGTGATTTTTGACATAGTAGAGGTCATATTGCAATTTTTCGATCGCATCCTCAAGCGATGCACCATAGGCATAACGCACCTGCGCCCAGCCGGTGATGCCGGGTTTGATGCTGTGACGCGAAGCGTAGTAGGGGACTTGCTCAATCAGTTGATCAACAAAGAAAGGGCGCTCCGGCCGCGGGCCGACAAAGCTCATGTCGCCGCGAAACACGTTAAAGATTTGCGGTAATTCGTCGATGCGCAGCAGGCGCATTACATTGCCGACTCTTGTTACTCGAGCGTCGCCCGCCTGCGCCCACTGCGGGGTGCCATCTTTTTCGGCGTTTTGCACCATGCTGCGAAATTTATAAATAGTGAAAATGCGTCCGCCCTGACCTACACGTTCCTGCCGATACAGAATGGGGAATCCCGATTCCCACGCGATGAGCACCATGGCCAGAATCATCAACGGCAGGGCTAATAGCAGAATAGTAAAACTGACGAACAGGTCAAATAGACGCTTCACCAAATCGCGCACGATGCCCTGCTTAAATCCATCCGACAACACCATCCAACTCGCGTTGAGTGATTCCAGTTGCACTTGGCCACGTTCGCGCTCGAAGAAAGTGGACAGTTCCACCACATGCACGCCTTTCAGTCGGCAGTCGAGCAAGTCGTTCACCGGCAGGCCGCCGCCGCGCCGCTCACGTACGGCGATCACGATTTCATCGATTTGATACTTATCGACGATTTCGGACAGCTTGGCCTGATCCGGCAGGATGAGGCTATGATCGACGAAATGATGCACGCCCTGCAGCGCTAAAAACCCCACGACATGCATGCGCCGGTCATTGTCACGCACGCGCAGCAGATCCATTACCTTGGCCGCGCGGGTGCCGGTGCCTAGCACCAGCACCCGGTGTTTGAGAATATCTAAATCAGCCCAACGGAAAAAAATCACCCGGCCCAGCGCGATGGCGCTGAGCCCGATCAGGCATGCCGCGCCGAGCGCGCCGCGCCCGAGATAGATGCTGGGGAATAAGTAATAAATCAAGGCCATGCCGGCCAGGACAAGCAGGAAGCTGGCGCAGACGCGGAATAGCATGCTGCCCATGCCTTCTTCGAAATCGCGGCGATAGAGCCCGAATGCGCTGAGCGCTACCAAACCTAGCGCCAAAAACACCGCTGCATTGGCCCAAACTACCGTCGTATCTGGCGCCCAGGGCACGCCTTGGAAGCGCGAGTGGATTCCCAGCGGCACAGCGACGAATAACAACATCGCCTCCACCGCCAGCAGGAGGAGAATACCCTTGGAAAGATAAAAATTAAAAACGCGAATCATGTTTGGCTAGGGGGTTGCCCGGGGAAAATTATTATTGTCGAAGGACAGGGCTTATAAAGCATACTCCATGCCAGCGCCATGCGGCCGTCATGCCGGTTAATAATACAAAGAAACAGATGCTTACCGGGGGCCTACTGGCACGGGGAGGGGACAAGACCAGGTTTCGTCACTTCGGCAACGCCTATGACGATGTTTTGGCGGCCCGGCGACATGCTCACCTGTCACGCACACCCGCCACCCTATTTACAGTTCACATGAGATCAATCACTTAGTTATCGGCCTCAAGCAGTGCTTCAACTTCAGGTCGGCGCGCTTTATCCAGGGGCCGGCCGTCTCCAGCGTTACGCGGCACATTGCGCAAATCCGCTGTCGAGAAAATGGCAACGTCAACGCCCTCATGCTCGCCTCCAGTAATCATGAGGATCGGCACACTACGCAGCTTGTCGCCGAAGCTGTAACGTTTTTCGCCGCACCTGAACGGGATATTGCGGTTAAGTAGATATAACTCGACCTCTTTCGGGCTGTCGGTGAACAGCATCAGGCTGATGTTGGAATAGCGTGTCGCCGTGCCGGCCAAGACGGCGCCGGTGAGATGGGGGTCGAACGGCGCGAGTTCGCGCATTACCGCCAGCGCTTGATGGCGCATTTCACGTACGCGTACGCGCTGTTCATCGCGTTGATACAGTTCGTGGTAGTCGCGCAACGCCTGCTCGATCTCGGTATTGTTGGGCAGATTTTGGGTATCGTCCGCGCCCAGTTGGCGCGCGGCCTTGCGCTTGGCCAGGGCAAAATCCTGCACGCCATCCGCCGCCATCAAACGCGCGGCGAGTTGCGCGATGCGCTCGCGCATTTGCTTGCGGGGGGAATGAGGGTTGCCGGGCATGCTCGCTCAGCTAGAAAATCTGGCTCTTTACATCCTCACCCGCGCCTTCATCGCCCCAGCTTGGCCGTTCGCTCGGCAGATTTTCTTGATAGAAAAACTCCACCTTGCCTTCACTTGAACGCTTGCCCGAAGCTGGATCGATGATTACGCTGACCACGCCATCGGGTACCGACAGCGCGGTCTCGGGCACGCCTTTAAGCGCACGCCCCATGTAATTCATCCACATGGGCAGCGCGGCCTGGGCGCCGGTTTCATTGCCGCCCAACGAGCGCGGTTGGTCAAAACCGATCCACGCCACCGCCACCAGGCTTGGGTTGAAGCCGCAGAACCAAGCATCGACTTGATCGTTGGTGGTGCCGGTTTTGCCGGCCAAATCACCGCGCCCGAGCTGCATGGCGCGCGCCGCAGTACCGAAGCGCACCACGTCTTGCATCATGGAAGTCATGATAAACGCGTTGCGCGCATCAATCGCACGCTCTGCCGTCTCTCCTGCACGCACCGGGTTGGCCTGGGCCAACACCTTGCCGCGCGCATCCAGGATGCGCTCAATGTAATACGGGTTCACGCGGTAGCCACCATTCGCAAAGATGCTATAGGCGCTGGCCATTTGAAACGGCGTGCTGGAGCCCGCGCCGAGCGCCATGGTGAGATAGGGTGGGTGTTGCTCGGCGTTAAAACCGAAGCGGGTGATGTAGTCCTGGGCGTAGCGCGTGCCAATGGTTTGCAGGATGCGGATCGACACTAGGTTTTTCGACTTGGTGAGCGCCATGCGCATACGGATCGGACCGGCATAGGTGCCGTCATAATTTTTCGGCTCCCACAATTTGCCGCCGGTTTGCGCGGGGCTCAGCACGATGGGTGCATCATTGATGATGGTGGCCGGGGTCAGGCCTTTTTCCAGCGCGGCGGAATAAATAAAAGGCTTGAAGCTGGAGCCTGGCTGACGCCAGGCCTGAATCACATGGTTGAATTTGTTGCGACCGAAGTCGAAGCCGCCAATCAAGGCGCGAATAGCGCCATCGACCGGATTCATCGCAACCAGCGCGGCCTCGACTTGGGGCAATTGCGAGACTTGCCAGTGGCCTTTGCTATCTTTGGCGACCCGAATCACCGCACCCGGCTTGAATTTGCTCTTCGCCTTGTCTTGCAGGCTTTTCTGTATAAACGCCAGCGCTTCACCGCTCAAATCGAGAAAACCTTCATTCTTGGCAAATACCTTGACCTGCTTGGGGTCGGCTGCCAGTACCAGGGCCGGGATAAGATCGCTGGCCTCATCATAATCTTGCAACAGGTCGTCCAGCGCTTCTTCGGTGAGTTTAAGCGGCAACTCCAGTTGAGCCTCGGGCCCACGCCAACCGTGGCGCCGGTCGTAATCCAGCACGCCTTGGCGCACGGCTTCGCTGGCCGCCACTTGGTCAACTTTGCGCAAGGTGGTGTAGATTTTAAAGCCGCTGGTATAGGTGGCATCCTGATAGCGCTCGATCATGAGCAGCCGCGCCATTTCGGCAACGTAATCACCCGGCGCCTCGGAAATGCTGATGTCGTGGCGCACATGCAATTTCTCTTTCAATGCTGCCTGATATTCCGTATCCGGTATGTATTTCAAATCATGCATGCGGCCCAGCACATAATGCTGGCGCTTGCCGGCTTGCACCGGGTTGGCTACCGGGTTATTGCGTGACGGTGCCTTGGGCAAGCCGGCCAGCATGGCCATTTCGGCCACGGATAACTTATCCAGCGTTTTACCGAAATACGTCTGGGCGGCGGCGGCAAAGCCATATGCGCGCTGGCCCAAATAAATTTGGTTGAGGTAAAGCTCGAGAATCTGATTCTTATTGAGGTTGTGCTCAATCTTGAACGACATCAGCACTTCATTGAATTTTCGGGTGACGGTCTTTTCGGGTGATAAAAAGAAGTTCCGCGCCACCTGCATGGTGATAGTGCTCGCGCCCTCACGTGCGCCGCCACGGCTCACATTGGCCCAGGCGGCACGGGCCACGCCCAGGTAATCCACCCCGCCATGCGCGAAAAAGCGGTCGTCCTCCGCCGCCAGGATCGCCAAAATCAGTTTTTTTGGCACCGCCTCGATTTTTACTACCGAGCGCCGCTCCTCGCCAAACTCACCCAGCAAGGCGCCATCCGCAGTATAAATACGCAGCGGGAGTTTCGGTTGATAGTTAGTTAAAGACTCTAAGGATGGCAGCGTCGGGTAAACCAACACCGCAGCCAGGGCTGCGATGAGAAAAATTACTGTTAATAACAGTAGCGCCAGCTTGACCGGCAATAACCACCAGCGGTGCGTCATCGGAGTGTTTAAGCCCTCAGGCGAGGGCTTGCCTTAATAAATTGGTAAAACTTGGAGTTTAAACCGGAGGGTAAAGCCAGCGCCAATTTGTTATCGCCAATTTGCGTATTTTGCTACTCGCACGGCATTAAATTTTCTTTATGTCTGGCTGTCAGCATCAAAGTTGCGTCATTATAGCCGCTAAGAAGAAACCAGACGATATGAAAAAAACGCTTTACAGGATAAAAGGTTGTTGCTAGGATTTAACGTAAATTATACTAAGATCGTCTAACCAGCCCGATTAGAAAGGGATTTTGACTTGCTAGCTAACTTGTTCCAGTCCCAGTCGACCCCGCTCATCGGGGTGGACATTAGCTCTTCTGCCGTGAAAATGGTGGAAATTGAGCAGGCCGGCAAAAATCTGCTGCGGGTCGAGCGTTATGCGATCGAAAGCCTGCCCAAAGACGCCGTGACTGATGGCAACATCATGAACCTGGAAGCCGTGGCCGAGACCATGCGGCGTGCATGGAAGCGCATGGGCACCCGCATCAAGAATGTTAGTTTGGCCCTTCCCGCCGCCGCCGTCATCACCAAGAAAATCATCGTTCCTGCCGGTCTGCGCGAGGACGAACTGGAAGCCCAGGTCGAAACCGAAGCGAACCAATACATTCCCTTTGCGCTAGACGAGGTAAACCTTGATTTCCAAGTGCTTGGCCCATCGCCAAGCGGCCCGGAAGACGTAGAAGTGCTGATTGCAGCCTCGCGCAAGGAAAAGGTAGAAGACCGCGTCGCAGCAGCGGAAAGCGCCGGCCTCAAAGCAGTAGTGGTGGATGTGGAGTCCTACGCCACACAAACTGCTTGCGAATTGGTGTCGCAGCAACTGCCCAATGCCGGGCGTGATCAAACCGTGGCGGTAGTCGATATTGGCGCCGCCATGATGCATATCAATGTGCTGCACAATGGTCAGTCCATTTATATGCGCGAGCAAAGCTTCGGCGGAAACCAGCTTACGCAAGAAATTCAGCGCCGCTATAGTCTTTCCTCGGACGAAGCTGATATTGCCAAGCGTCAGGGTGGCTTGCCGGAAAATTATGAAGCCGAGGTTTTACAGCCTTTCATGGATACCCTTGCTTTGGAAGTTGCGCGCGCAATCCAGTTTTTCTTCTCTTCCAGCCAATTCAACCGGGTTGACCATATTTTATTGGCGGGCGGCTGCGCCATGATCCCCGGCTTGGACGAAATTGTTGCCACGCGCGCACAATCCAGCACCATGATCGCCAATCCCTTCGCCAGCATGGCCTTGTCTTCGCGCATCAAGCCGAAGCAATTGACCTTGGACGCCCCTGCGCTGCTGATCGCATGCGGCCTGGCCATGCGGAGGTTCGACAAATGATCCGCATTAACCTGCTTCCTCACCGCGAGGAAAAGCGCAAAGCACGTCAACAGCAAATGCTGTTTATTTCAGGCGGCGTAGCGGTATTGGGCGCGCTATCGGTGCTGCTTGGTTATATCGCCATTGCCGGCATGATCGACTATCAAAATGGCAACAACCAGTATTTAAAGGGTGAAATCACCAAGCTCAACTCGGAAATCGAGGAAATTAAAGCACTGAAAGACAAGACCCGGTCTCTGCTGGATCGGAAAAAAGTGGTCGAGGACTTGCAAGCCGACCGCGCCGAGGCGGTGCACTTGTTTGACCAGATGGTGCGGCTATTGCCCGAGGGCATTTATTTGAAGGGCATCAAGCAAAATGGCAAGGTAGTGAATATTCAGGGTTATGCCCAGTCCAATGCGCGAGTCTCGACGCTGATGCGCAATCTGGAGGCGTCTCCCTGGTTGGAGCTGCCCGATCTGGTGGAAATAAAAGCGGTGACGGTGAACAACTTGCGCGCTAACGAATTCAGCTTAAACATCAAAATCTCCGCGCCGCAAAAGGAAGAGATTCCCACTGCCAAGCAGCCCAAGGACAAGAAATCATGAGCCTTGCTGACGATATCAATAAACTTAGTTTTAAAGATATGGGCGTTTGGCCCGCGCCGTTCAAGGTGGTGGCGATGGCGATCTTGTTCGGCGCCTTGCTGCTCGCCGGCTATTGGTTTATCTGGAAAGACCAAATGGAGACGCTGGACCAATCGCGGCAAGAAGAGCAAAAGCTGCGCCTGGAATTTCTCGACAAGAAAAAGCAAGCGCTGAACCTCGACCTGTATCGCGAGCAAGTCAAAGAAATCGAACAGGCTTTCGGTGCTTTGGTGCGCCAACTACCGAACAAATCCGAAATGGACGCGCTGTTGACGGATATCAACCAAGCCGGGCTAGGCCGCGGATTGGAATTCGAGTTATTCAAACCCGCACCCCAGGAAACGGTGCGAGACTTCTATGCCGAGATGCCGATTACTGTGCGCATTACTGGCAGCTATCATGACTTGGGCCGGTTTGCGAGTGATGTGGCACAGCTTCCGCGCATTGTGACGCTGAATAACCTCGCCATTTCCCAAAACAAGGATGGCGTCTTGGCGCTGGACGCTGTCGCCATGACCTACCGTTATCTGGACGAAGAAGAAATCGCGAAAACCAAAAAGGCCACGAAAGATAAGGGGGCCAAAAAGTGAAAAATTTCGCCGTATTGACCCTGGTTAGCCTGCTCGCGGCATGCGGCGGCGGCGACGATCCGCGCGCCTTTGTCGCTGGCGCCGGCAAGGATTTGCGCGGCAAGGTAGACCCCCTACCCGAAGTTAAGCCGTATGAGCCGTTCACCTATGCCGCGACCGACCTGCCCGACCCCTTCAAGCCGCGTAAGCTCACCCCCCCACCGGGCGAGGGAAAAGGTGGCGGCATTCAACCCCCGCGGGACCATGCCAAGCAAATCTTGGAAAATTATCCGCTGGAAGGCTTGAAAATGGTCGGCACCTTGCAGCAAAACAAAATGACTTTCGCGCTGGTCAAAACGCCGGACAACAATCTTTATCGCGTCAAGCAAGGCAACTACATGGGCCAGAACTTTGGCATCGTCACCCAAGTCACCGACACCGATATCAAGCTCACCGAAATCGTCCAGGACAGCGGTGGGGATTGGACCGAGCGCGCAACCACGCTCGAAATGTCTGAACCATCGACCCAACAGGCTCCGAAGAAATAGCAGAGGTATGCCATGAATATTACTCAGCAGTTTTATACCCCCTTCATCCGGATTTTCGCAGCAGCGTTTATGGTGGCGATATCGCCCCCCGTTTTGGCGCAGGAAGCTGCGCCCAACAACGGAATAACCGGGGTTGATTACACCGTCCAGCAGGGGGGCAAAGTCGTCATAACGGTGGGGCTAAAACAAGCGTTGCAAACCGCCCCGGCCGGGTTCACGGTGAACAACCCGCCGCGGATCGCCCTTGATTTCATGGATACCGCCAATCTTTGGGGGAAGAACAGCCTCGCCATCAATGAAGGTGCGATGCGCAGCGTGAATGTGGTGCAATCGGGCGGCCGCACCCGCTTGGTGCTGAATCTCTCTCGCCCCACGGCTTACGAAACCCGCAGCGAAGGCAACCAATTTATTATCTCCCTCCAAGGTGGCTCAGCGTCTGCCGTGGTCGCCAACACTACCGCGCAGTTTGCCGAAGCGAAGGACACCGACTCCACTCACAGTTTGCGCGATGTGGATTTCCGCCGCGGCAAGAATGGCGAGGGGCGCGTGGTGGTCGACCTTTCCGACACCAGCACCGGCATCGACATTCGGCAGCAGGGCAAGAGTCTGATCATCGACTTTCTGAATACTGCCGTACCACGCAATTTGGAACGGCGCATGGATGTCACCGATTACGGCACGCCGGTCTTAACCGTAGATACGTTTAGTCAGGGCAAAAACGCTCGCATCACGGTTGAGCCGAAGGGCGAGTGGGAACATTCGGCCTATCAAAGCGACAAGCAATTTATCGTCGACATCAAACCCATCGTGGAGGACCCTTCCAAGTCCATCCGCGCCAAAAAATACACGGGCGAGAAGCTCTCGCTCAACTTCCAAAACGTCGAGGTGCGTGCGGTGCTGCAAGTCATCGCCGATTTCACCGGGCTCAACATCATTACCAGCGACACCGTCACCGGCAACCTCACGCTGCGCTTGAAGGACGTGCCGTGGGATCAGGCGCTCGACATCATCCTGCAAAGCAAGGGCCTCTCCCTGCGCAAGAACGGCACGGTGGTGTGGATCGCCCCCTCGGACGAGCTGGCCACCAAGGAAAAATTGGACCTCGAATCCAAACAGCAGATTCTGGATCTGGAGCCACTGCGTACGGAGACCTTCCACCTGCGCTTTCAGCGCGCAGAAAACTTCATCAAGGTCTTAACCGATGATAAACAGCGCATCCTGTCCAAGCGCGGCAGCGCGGTGATCGATCCGCGCACCAACACCTTGTTCATTCAGGATACGCCGACCAAGATGGACGAGATTCGCTTGATACTGGCCCAAATCGACGTGCCGGTGAAACAGGTGATGATCGAGTCGCGCATCGTCGAGGCCAGCGATTCGTTCAGCAAGAACTTGGGCATACGGCTCGGCCTAAATGATGCCGCAGGCCGAGGTTTCCCTGTTAGTAGCGGGGGTGGTACCAGGGTTACAGCAGGGGGGCAAATTGAGCACACAGGCTTTGTAACTGGACAACGAGAAGATCAGAGCACTTTTGAAGACCAGTCGCTCAACGTCAACATGGCAGCTGGCGCCATCGGTGGCTTCCGCGCCGGTGCGCTGTCTTTCGTCTTGTTCAAATCCGCATTGGGCCGGTTCTTGAATCTGGAACTCTCGGCCTTGCAAGCTGACGGCCGCGGCAAAATCATCTCCAACCCACGTGTGGTGACTTCGGATCAGATGGAGGCCACCATCGAGCAAGGTACGGAAATTCCCTACCAACAAGCAACCAGTAGTGGCGCCACGAGCGTTTCTTTCAAGAAAGCGGTGCTCAGTCTCAAAGTGAAGCCGCAGATCACGCCGGACGACAACGTAATCATGGATCTGAGGGTCAATAAGGACAGCCGCGGCGCAGACACCGTTTCCGGTCCCGCCATCGACACCAAGCAAATCTCCACCCAAGTGTTGGTGGAAAACGGCGGCACCGTGGTCATCGGCGGCATTTACACCGAGGATGAGCGCACCACCGTGACCTAGATCCCGCTGTTCGGCGACCTACCCGTCATCGGGGCACTATTCAAGAATACGCAGAAACGCGACGACAAGACCGAGCTCCTGATCTTTGTCACGCCACGCATTCTCAAAGACACCTTGAACTTGCGCTAAGCCGCGATCGCGGCTTAGCAGTAATTCCGCTAAAATTGCCCGTCTTATGTCTAAGACGGGCAATATTTTTTTGGTCGGCCTCATGGGCGCGGGCAAAACCACCATCGGCAAGCTGCTGGCAAAGCGCCTGCATAAAACCTTTATCGATTGCGATCACGAGCTGGAGCATCGCACCGGGGTTAAAATCCCGCTGATTTTCGAGCTGGAAGGTGAGGCCGGTTTTCGCGAGCGCGAGGTCGCGCTGATCCAGGAGCTCAGCCAACGCGAGGATGTGGTGCTTGCCACTGGCGGCGGCGCGGTACTCCGACCCGAGAACCGGGCGGCGCTGGCGCAAAATGGCACCGTGGTTTATCTCAATGCGCGGGTTGAAGACCTGTACGCGCGCACGAAGCACGACAAAAATCGCCCCTTACTGCAGACCGCCAACCCCAAGGCGAAACTCGACGAATTGTATCGGCAACGCGACCCGCTCTACCGGGAAATCGCCGACATCATCATCACTTCCGGGCAACATAACGTGCACCACGCGGTGCGCGAAGTCGAGCGCCGCTTAAGCGAAACCAGCGCATAAGTTATACTGTTGGCCCATGCAAACCCTCACCGTCGACTTAGGCGATCGCTCATATCCCATTCACATCGGCGGCGGGCTGCTGACCCAGCCCGAGCTGATTCTGCCGCACTTGAAAATCCCACAAGCGGCGATCGTCACCAATACCACGGTCGGTCCGCTTTATCTCGAGCGCGTGCAAAACCTGCTCCTGCAAAGCGGGATCAAGGTTGTACCTATCGTGCTGCCAGATGGTGAAGCTTATAAAAACAGCGAATCGCTCAAGCAGATTTACGATGCTTTGCTGACCCATCGCATGGAACGCAAAGCCACCCTGATCGCGCTCGGCGGCGGCGTCATCGGCGATTTAACCGGCTTCGCCGCGGCCACTTATTTACGCGGTGTGCCCTTCATTCAGATTCCGACCACCTTATTGGCCCAGGTCGATTCCTCGGTCGGCGGCAAAACCGGCATCAATCATCCCATGGGTAAAAACATGATCGGCGCATTCTACCAGCCGCAATTGGTGCTGGCCGATACCGACACGCTCAACACCTTGCCCGACCGGGAGCTCTCTGCCGGCTTGGCCGAGGTGAATAAATACGGCTTGATCCGTGATTTGCCGTTTTTAGCTTGGCTCGAAGCCAATATGGATAAGCTGCTCGCGCGCGACCCCGCTGCGCTGGGCTATGCCATC
>JAUXTZ010000389.1 GCA_030681095.1 Burkholderiales bacterium | reverse complement strand
ATTGATTTCCAACGGCATGGGCAAGACCGTGGCCTATGCCTTATTCAACTTGCAAGATCGCGGCCGCATGATTGTGAAGCCAGGCGATGAGTTATACGAAGGCATGATCATCGGCATTCACACCCGCGACAATGATCTGGTAGTGAACCCGCTGAAAGGTAAACAGCTCACCAACGTGCGCGCCTCCGGCACAGACGAAGCGGTGGCGCTCGTGCCGCCGATTGAGATGAACCTGGAGCGCGCACTGGAGTTTATTGAAGACGATGAGCTGGTTGAAGTCACCCCGCACTTCATTCGGGTGCGCAAGCGTTTCTTGAAAGAGATTGACCGCAAGCGCGGAACCCGCGCCACAGTTTAAAGCACGCTGTTCTCCCCAAAAAAACCAGGGCCGTTTAACAACGGCCCTGGTTTTTTTATTTGGTTTTTTTACTTCCTAAGGGGCTTCATAGGTCGAGGTAAAGTTATGGGTCGCTGATGTTCTACTGGTGTTGACTTGGTTTTCGGGGCCCCTTGCTGTGCCGCCGAGTAGCGGAGCCATGCCGGGGGAAGTCGGCGAGCACTGTCTGAGCACGTGTCCGCGTAGTGGATCGTGCGAGTTGCGCAGCCGCCCGGTATGGCGAGCAACGCAGGGAACCCCCAGCGTTTTTGCTGGGGGCGGTGCAGGGGGTGTCTTTTTCTTGGGTTACCTTACTTTTGGACAAGCAAAAGAAGGTAACTGCCCCGCCGGGGCATGACCGGCCCTAAAAAATGCGCGTAGCGCACGATAACGAAAAGCCTGTCTGATTCATGCAGAACTCAAGAATCTCCCGCAATTTGCTTTAAATAAGCCAGCACCACATCTTTTTTCTTCTTCGGTAACTTATCGAAAAACAGAAGTAACTCCGCCACTTTATCGTCTTGGGAATATAGATAAGGCGTTGGAACGCCAAGCGCCGCCGCAAGATTGTTGGCGGTCAAGAAATCCGGGGTGTGCTTTCCTTTTTCATATTGATTGATCCTCGGGCTAGCAGAGAATTCATCAATACCCGCAGCGACGCCCAAAGCCATTTGACTGATGCCTGCTCGGAGGCGCGCTTCTTTGAGGCGCTTAGCCAATACGGGCAGTTTGCTCATGGAATGATAGGGGGGGGGCAAGAAAACTAAAATAATCTTAGTTTTTGCTTGACGATGTGCTAAGGAATACTTAGTATTCGCAAGGGGTTACTCTTACTTCTTTGAATGTATTTACGTACCGGGAGAAAAATAATGGTTAAGCAACACTTGTATGCACTCGGGTTAGCAGTGGGGGCGGCTCTGTCTCAACAGGCATTTGCGGCGGATTCAGGCTTTTATGCCGATATTGGCGTAGGTTATGCAAAAGCTGACCTCGGATCTACGGCGGGTTTTACCGTGGATGACACCGATACTTCGTATTCCCTTGGCCTCGGCTATAACTTCAACAAAAACATTTCTGTTGAGGGCGGTTATTTGAAGCTGGGTAAGGCGTCCCTGTCCTCCAGCGGTAGTGTTTCGGGTACTTACTATGGATCTCCCTTTACGGCCACAGGCACGTTAGGTGCTTCAGCCGAGGTCGATGGCTTTTATTTGGGTCCAGTTTTCCGTTATCCAGTCACCGAAAAAATAGAGATTTTAGGCAGGGTAGGTGCTTATATTTGGGAAGCTGATCTTAAAGCATCGGCTAGCGGAAGCTTGGTATACGCTGGAACGACTTATGCTGGCAATGTGTCAGCAAGCAAGACTGAAAAAGGAACCGATGCCTATTATGGTCTCGGTCTGAACTATAAGCTGAATGATCGAATCGGGGTGGGTATGGACTGGACACGCTTCGATATCGATGGCACAGATGTAGATAATATCAGCGCGCGGTTAAAAATCAGCTTCTGATCTTTATTTTCAAGATGCAATGCACAAAGGGGGATGGGTAAAACCGTCTCCCTTTGTCATTTTAGCGAGGCATTTATTCAATCACCCCGCCCCCTAAGCAGGTATCACCTTCATACATCACCACCGACTGGCCGGGTGTTACCGCCCATTGCGCGGTATCGAATTTGAGCGCGAGTTGATCGTTGGCAAGCTGGGTAATGTGGCACGCCGCGTCCTGCTGGCGATAGCGGGTTTTGGCGGCGTAAGGGGGCGTGATTTCTGGGGCGTGGCCGGCGATCCAATTCAAATCTTGTGCAACAAGCGTATCTTTCAATAGCAGCGGATGCTCGTGGCCTTGCACCACGACCAGCACGTTGCGTTGCATATCTTTGCCCGCCACGAACCACGGCTCACCTTGCCCGCCAATGCCCAGGCCTTGGCGCTGGCCGAGGGTGTAATACATCAAGCCTTCGTGTTGGCCGACACAGCGGCCATCGGGCGTTTCCATTTCCCCTGGCTGTTTCGGCAGGTAGCGCGAGAGGAACTCGCGAAAATCACGCTCACCGATGAAGCAGATGCCGGTGCTGTCTTTTTTGGCATGGGTCGGCAGATTGGCTGCGCGCGCGATTTCACGCACCTCGGGTTTGAGTAATTCACCGAGTGGAAACAGGGTTTTCGAAAGCTGCGCTTGGTTCAGGCGATACAGGAAATAAGATTGATCCTTGGCGCTGTCTTGCGCCTTGAGCAGGGAATATTCGCCATGGTGCTCAGCCACCCGCGCGTAGTGGCCAGTAGCGATTTTGCTCGCGCCCAGAGACAGCGCGTGCTCGAGGAAAGCCTTGAACTTGATTTCGGAATTGCACAGCACATCCGGATTGGGCGTGCGCCCGGCTTGGTATTCGCTTAGGAAATAACTGAACACGCGCTCTTTGTATTCCTTGGCGAAATTTACCGCTTCGACTTCGATGCCGATCACCTCGGCGACGGCGAGTACATCCAGAAAATCCTGTTTGGCGGGGCACTCCGCATCGTCTTCCCAGTTGCGCATGAACAGGCCGATGACTTCATAACCCTGGCGCTTGAGCAACAGGGCGGCGACCGAGGAATCGACGCCGCCGGAGAGGCCAACCACGACTCGATCAACCATGAGGTTCCGCGCCTTTTAACCAGTCGTGAATGGGGATCATGGCAGCAGGTTCGCCGTTGTCGAAAAACCAAGAATCCACGGCATATTGTTCACCGGTTTCGTTTTCTTCAATGCGTGCGCTCCAATGGTCGTTCAGCCAGAGCGGGGCGCGATGCACAGGTTCCAAAACGTGGTGAAAGTGCAGCAGGCTGCGCGCTTCGATCAGTTTCAGATAAGCGGTAGTGGTGTGTGAATGATCGATGCAATCCATGCGCCCATCTACGCCATCGTCGTTGTAGTTTTCGCCGCGATCGTTGCGAATAGGCGTTTGCTTACCGGCCACGCGATTTATGAAGCCGATGGCGAGTTGAATCGAGCCGCGCTCGACCGCTGCATTGGCGACATCCTCGAATAGTTGCTCGAGCCGAGTCAAATCGTCGAGATCGACTTCGATTTTAGCTTGCACCGCGCAACCGTAGTTGTAGCAAATGGTGACTTCCAGTGCCGGGGCAGGGAAGCTCGCACAAGCCAAAATCACGATAGATAGCCAACGCATATCAAGAGAAGTGGGTAAGCAAATCCAAAGCATAGCGCTTGCCGGCGAGATAGTCTTCCACGCAGCGCATAACCAGCGGGCTGCGATGGCGGGCGGTTTGGGCGCGTAACTCGTCGGGCGTGAGCCAGAGCGCGCGCAGAATGCCCGTATCCAATGCCCGATTCGCATCAAAGCCCAGTACGGCGCCGGAGAATGCAAAGCGCAGATAGACAATATCCTTAGCGGGATGCGGCCAGCGATAAACCCCGACCAAGGAGGCCGGCTGGAAATGGTAGCCGGTCTCTTCCAAGGTTTCGCGCGCGGCGGCATCGGTCAAGGTTTCATCCGATTCCCAGTGCCCGGCAGGCTGGTTGAGTACGATGGATTGCTCGGCTTGTTCTTCCACGAACAGGAATTTGCCATCTTGTTCAATCACGGCGGCAACCGTGACGTGGGGACGCCAGATTTCAGTCATGTTTATCTCAAGAATAAAAAAAGGCAGGGAATATCCCTGCCTTTTTAAGCATTACCCAGCAATTACTTAGCGGCGGGAGCAGCGGCTTTGTCGTCTTTCTTAGCGGCAGCCTTGTCGTCTTTCTTGGCAGCGGCTTTGTCGTCAGCTTTGGCGGCAGGAGCAGCAGCTTTGTCGTCTTTCTTAGCGGCAGCCTTGTCGTCTTTCTTGGCAGCGGCTTTGTCGTCAGCTTTGGCGGCAGGAG
>JAUXTZ010000388.1 GCA_030681095.1 Burkholderiales bacterium | reverse complement strand
CATGGCCGGTATGCACCTGATGGCAGGAAGTGCAGGAAGTGTCGCGGCTGGCATGGGTGCTGCCAGCCCAGTGGATACGCTTGCCGCCCTGGTGACAGGTCAGGCAGGCCTTGTTCTGATCCTCTGGGGAAGTGACTGACTTTTTGCCGAAGACCCGTTCAGGTTTCGGCCGCTCCTTTACTCCTTCGGGTTTGCTGATGTGGGTATCGCTCTCGCCGTGGCAACTGGTACAGGTCGGCGTGCGTTTGTCGGCGACGGTGCCGTGCTTGGTTTTGCCTATGGACAGAACAGGATATTCCTCGCCCTCGTCATGGCAACGTGTGCACTTGGCATCGCCCTTGAGCACTATGTCCTTGGGCGGTGCCTTGGCGGCTTCCTGTGCCATGACAACTTGAGAAACCATGGTGATGCTGAGCGCCATGACTAGGCCCTGCAACATGATGGCAAACGAATGCTTAAGGTGTTTCATCGAACGCTACTCCCCTTTAACAAAGAGCGTGGCAGCGTGTTGCCATCACTCTTCTATTAGATATTATTTCTTAGCGCTGCCCACTTTTAATTCCTGCGGTCCGGGACCATCCGGTTCCTGGTGCGCAATACCATAGTGACAATCGATGCAGGTCAGCCCTTCTCGCTTGCCTTTTGCGTGACGGCTCTGTGCCTTCTCGGTTTGCTTATCACTGCTCATCGCATCTTCGTGATGGCAATTGCGGCATTCAAGCGAATCGGTTTTCTTCATGCGGGTCCACACCTTTTGCGCCATCTCGGCGCGGTGTGTCTCGAATTTCGCCTTGGTGTTAATCACGCCGCTGATGAAGTGCCCGTATAGCTCGAAAGTCGCTTCCACCTTGCGTTTCATCATCGCACCCGGCTCGCGCGGCACATGGCAGTCGGAACAGATGGCGCGTACGCCACTGCGGTTTTTGTCGTGGATAGTGTCCTTGTATTCGGCGTAGACGTTGTCGCGCATTTCATGACACGAAATGCAAAAGCCCTCGGTGTTGGTCCAAGCCAGCCCTGCGGCGCCAGCTGCCATGAACACCCCAGCGACCAGCAACGCGACCAGCGCGACCCCCACACCCAGCCTAATCCTCGTGCAGGTGGTGCAACTCCGGTTTAATGCCTCCCACGCTTTCTTGAACATGGCCTTCTCCCCTTAATACGCGCTTAAAGCGACAGGATCCACTGAATAACATTGCGGATATCCGCCTCGTTCTTGGTTTTCAGGGAATCGTGTTCTTCTTCCTTGCCGTCGATCTTTACCTTGGGATTGGTCGTCAAGTGCATGTAGAGTTTCTGCTCCGCCTCGGCCTTATCCTTGTACTTTTCCTTGTACTTCTTAGCGGTTTCCTTGAATGGTGGGCCATCCTTCTTCTTGTCTACGCTGTGGCATTTTGTGCATTTACTCGTTTTGATAAGCGCCTGCGCCGCATCGGCATCGACAGCCAATGCGCTAGGTGAAAAGCTAAGAAAAAGGGATGCGGCGAGGGTACTGAAGAGTGCTTTGTTGCAGGCTTGTAGTGACATTTTTATTAGCTCCAAAATACACAATATTATTTGTGTCTTATTAAGAGGACTTTATTGTCTTTTTATACTAATGTAAAAAAAATTTACTCAAGAAATATTTGTTAAATGCAGTATTTTTTTAGGGGTACCTCTTAAGGCTAGCTCTGATGATGTGCACCAATACCCATTACAAGAAGTCGGCTTCTATGGTCGCCGCTGTCGTATCAGCTTAGGCCTGTTAAGCCCTGATAACCAGGTCTTTATCGTTTTTGTTAGCTACACATGACACACGCATTGACTCAGCTACATTGCCTGTCTACTTATTCTTGAAACAATGAGGTCACAACGAAATTTCTTACGAAATAAGCGTCAGAGCATATGCGCCGAGGCGCACGAGCTTGTAAATAGCGCGCCACCGGTGTTTCTCTTTGTTATCCTATCGACTTGTCGTCTGATATGGCTATGAAACTAATTTTGTCCCGCTGCCACCTGCCCGTCTGTGACAAATATCAAACTCCTTTACGCTTCAGCAAGCCGAGTGAAAGTAAGAATCAATGCCACTAACTACCCATCTTGATATTGTCAGCGCCGAAGCGCTGATCTTTTCGGGGCCGGTGACAAAGGTAGTGATCCCCGCCGAAGCCGGGGAAATCTGCGCCCTCGCCCGGCACACACCATTGGTGACCCGGCTACGGCCGGGGCTGGTGCGCTTTGCGAACGAGTTCGAAATTGAGCAATCCTTTTTTGTCTCATCCGGATTCGTCGAGATCCAACCGAGCATCATCACGATATTGGCCGATACCGTGATGCGCACCAAGGACTTGGACAAGGCCGCGGCGCAAGCCGCCATGGAACGCGCCCGGGAAGCCATGGCGCAAGGCCCTTCTCCCGAAGACTACAACAAACTGTTGGCCGAACTAAATATGGAAATGGCGCTATTGCGCGCGATTGATGAGATTCGCAGAAAGTGAATTCGTTGGATGTATGTTTCGCACTAAACAACCACCAGCTAAAGCTGGTGGGTTTGAGTTACGGACTGAAAGTCCGGATACGCGTCGCCTGAACGACGCGTCTTAGCTACATTCGCATAAGCGCCAGCCAACTTACTCCTCCCCCTTCAAGGGGGAGGCTGGGTGGGGGATGGATTGCAAGTGCACCGATCATCTCAACCCATCCCCACCCCAGCCCTCCCCTTGCAAGGGGAGGGAGTAGTGCGTGCCTGCGCAATAGCAAGCATCTTGGCCAATTTTCTCAGCTAAAGCTGACCGGCTAAAGCCAGTGGTTTAAACCTTAGGATGGAAAATTAATGGGCTCAGATAATACCGCTTTGGCACCTCATCTTTTCGTCGACATTTCCTCGCACGGCTTCGGGCATCTGGCGCAAACTGCGCCGGTGTTAAATGCGCTGCGCGCAAGGCTGCCCGATCTTCAGCTCACGATTCGTTGCGGTTTGCCACGCGAGCGTTTGGCGTTGCGCATTCAGGGTGAGTTTAAACATATCCCCAGCGCCAGCGATTTCGGACTCACCATGAAAAGCGCGCTGGATGTGGATCGGGTAGCCAGCCTGGCGCGCTATCGCGCATTTCATGCTGATTGGGAGCCGCAAGCGAACGACTATGCGCAGCTGCTCACGCAACATCAGCCCGATTGGGTGCTGGCGAATATCTCCTATCTCACCTTGGCCGCCGCTGCGCGCGCCCGCGTCCCCGCCACCGCTTTGTGTTCGCTCAACTGGGCGGAAATTTTTTATCCCTACTGTGCAGATGCACCGGATGCAGGACCGATGCGCGAGCAGATGTTGGCCGCCTACAATAGCGCCGAGGCGTTTTTGCGCGTCACGCCTGGCATGGATATGCCGGGTCTTAACAATCTCATTCCGATCGATCCCATTGCGCGCCAGGGCCAGAACCTACGCGCCGCTTTGCATCGCGCATTAGGTTTGCACGCCAGTGCTCGCTTGGTGCTGGTGGCGATGGGCGGCATGCATCTGCGCTTGTCGCCGATAACTTGGCCGCGTCATCCCGATCTGCTGTGGATCGTGCCGCAGGACGCCGGGCTGCAACGCATGGATGTCATTGCGCTTGAAAGCATCGACATGGAATTCAGCGATCTCATCGCCTCCTGCGATTGCGTGATGACAAAATCCGGTTATGGCACATTCGTCGAAGCGGCCACTGCCGGCACGCCGCTGCTGTATGTGGAGCGCCCTGATTGGCCGGAAGAACCCTGTCTGGTGGAATGGCTGCATCAATACAGCCGCGCAGTTGGCATTAGCCGCGAGCAATTCGAGCACGGCGATTTTGGCGAAGCGATCTGGGATCTGGCTTGCGGCGCACGGCCCACACCTATTGTTCCCACCGGCATCGAGCAGGCTGCCGAGCATCTGCTGGCACGCTTACAGTCCACGAAAAAGACAAGCTAATAGTATTTGAAGTTTAGCTCCCCGGCTATTTCTCGCTCTTCAGCCCGCCCATTCCTTGAAAATTATCTATATTGAAAGTGTAAGGCGGCAAGAACCATTCTTTCCTACTCGTCACATCAGTCATGGAGTCAACATCATGAAATTGCCTTTACAGATTACCGTGCGCGACATCCCGCAATCCGACGCTTTGGAAGCAGCCATCCGCGAAAAAGCGGAAAAGCTCGATCTTTTTTATCCGCATATCATGGCTTGCCGCGTGGTGGTGGAGATGCCCGCCAAACATAAACACAAAGGAAAAGAATTCACCGTGCGCATCGACCTGACCGTGCCGGGGAGCGAAATCGTCATCAACCGCGACCATCATGAGGATGTCTATGTAGCGTTGCGCGATGCCTTTGATGTGGCGAAACGCCAATTGGAAGACTATGC
>JAUXTZ010000384.1 GCA_030681095.1 Burkholderiales bacterium | reverse complement strand
TAAATTCCACTATTGTCAACTTATGTTCGCTAAATTTTTCGGCAGCCAAAAAAAACAACCCGGATGGATGGCCTTGAGCTTCGTCCCTGAGGGTTTGTGCATGGCGCATGTGCAACCGGTAGCCAACGGCAAACCGCTGGTGACGGTGTGCGGCGTGACGGCGGGCCAAGGCATGAATGCGCAAGGGCTGGAAAAGATTGGCCGCGAAATGCATTTCGCGCGCTATCACTGCACCACCGTGCTGAGTCCGCACGAATATCAAATGCTGGTGGTGGAAGCGCCGAACGTGCCGCCACCGGAGTTGAAGACCGCGATGCGCTGGCGCATCAAGGATTTGCTGGATTTTCATATCGACGATGCGACCATCGACGTACTGGATATCCCACCGGAAAAAAGCGGCGCGGCGCGCGTGCATTCCATGTATGCGGTGGCGGCGCGCAATAGTTCAGTCGAGCGCCGCGTTTCCATGTTCGACAGCGCGAAAATACCGCTGGAGGTGATCGATATTCCGGAAATGGCGCAACGCAATATCGCGGTGCGACTGGAAGAGGCAGGGCGCGGTTTGGCCTTACTGTCCTTCGACGATGATAGCGGCCTCTTAACCGTGACTTACAACGGCGAGTTGTATATGGCACGCCATCTCGATGTGGGTTGGGAGCAGATGGTGAATGCGGATGAAGCGGCCAAGCAAGGTTATTTTGATCGCATCACGCTCGAATTGCAGCGTTCGCTCGACAACATCGAGCGCCAATTTCCCTTCATCAGCATCTCGCGCCTATGGGTGACCTATATGGCGGAGGCTGAAGCTTTGCGCGCTTATCTCGCGAGCAATCTGTATGTTTCGGTTTCGGTGCTGGATCTAAATGACGTGTTCGATTTTTCGCGTGTGCCGGCGGTGGGCGCGCCCAACAATCAAGCCCGATTTTTTCTGACACTCGGCGCATCGTTGCGGCACGAGGAGATCGCGCTGTGAGCCAGCAGATCAATCTTTATAACCCGCTGCTGCTCAAGCAGAAAAAAATATTTTCGGCGCGCACCATGGCGCAGGCGCTGGGCTTGATCGCGTTGGGTTTGGCTGCGGTATACGGCTACGCCCGTTATCAGGTGGCTAATTTGCAAACAGAAACCGAGCTCGCCGGTAAGCGGCAGGAGGCGGCGCAGGTCCGGCTTGCGCGTATCTCGCAGCAATTCGGTCCGCGCCAAAAGAGCGCCGAGTTGGAAGCGAGCATCAAGCAAGCTGAGGCTGAGCTGCTGGCCCTGGCGGAAGTGCAGGCCGCGTTAAAGCAAGGCAGCTTAGTCAGTGCGAGTGGCTTTTCGCCCTATCTCAAGGCGCTGGCGCGGCAAGCGGTGGAAGGCGTGTGGCTGACCGGGATCGAAGTCACCGGGAGCGAAATGGCGATTAGCGGGCGTACGCTCAAGCCAGGCTTGGTGCCGGATTACATTCATCGATTGAGTGACGAGCAAGTCATGCAAGGACGCAAATTCGCCATGCTGGAAATGCGCCAACCGGAAGCCATCGCGACGAAAGATGGTAAGCCTGGCGTCACACCGCGCTATATCGAGTTCACCTTGCAATCCGCGTTGAAGGAAGTCAAATGAAAGCGCGGCTGAAGCAACTGGCTGAACGCATCGACGCCATGAGCCTGCGCGAGCGGCTGATGATATTCGCTATGCTGGCGGTCACCTTAGTGTCGTTGGTCGTGACGGGTGCGATTGATCCTTTTAGCACGAAGCAAAAGCTACTCACGCAAAAGCTGGTACAAACCCAGGCGCAGACGCAAGCGCTGGAGGCGCAAATGCAAGCCCTGGCCGAAGCGTCGAAAAACGATCCTGATTTACCAAACAAGCTGCGGCTGGCCGATCTGAACGCTAAGCGTAAAAGCGCTTATGCCGAGCTGTCGAACGTAAAGCAAGGCTTGGTTACGCCGGATCAGATGACGCAGGTGTTGCGTGACTTGCTGGGGCGCAATCCGCGCTTGACCTTGGTGAGCATCAAAACGCTTGCTGCCAGCCCGCTCATCCAATCCGGAAAGACCGCTGAACAGACATTAAAACCTGAAGCAAAGCCTAAGGAAAAATCCACGACGAATGACTTGGGGCTGTATAAACATGGCGTGGAAATCAGTGTCGAAGGCAGCTATGCGGATTTGGTGGCTTATCTTGCGGAATTGGAACAACTATCCTGGCGCATGTATTGGGGCGGCGTGAATTTATCGGCGCAGACCTATCCCGTTTCCCGCCTCACCTTGACGGTTTATACCCTGAGTTTGGACAAGACATGGTTATCCGTCTGAGTTTGGTATTGATGAGCCTGCTCTTGCCGATTTTGGGTGGGGCCGTACTGGCAGAGAGCCTGCCTGACCCGACACGCCCGCCTGGCGGGGTGGATGAGACAACCTCAGTAGTGGTGCCGAGTGGCCCCACATTACAGGTGATCCGCACCCTCGACGGCAAGCGCTTAGCGATCATCAGCGGGCAAACGGTCAAAGTCGGCGGCAAAGTGGGTGACCTCATCGTGACGCGCATCGACGAAGATCGCGTGCTGTTGCGCGGTCCGGAAGGTGTGCAGACGCTTAAGCTTTTCCCAGAGGTGGAGAAGAATCCATCGGTATCTGACCAAATCAAATCTAAGCCGCAGGCAAAAGCGCCTAACGCGCGAGCAAAACGGAAGGAAATCAAATGAAAAGACTGGGCTTGATACTGCTGCTGTTGGCGGCGGGCTGCCAGACCCCGCCCGAGAAGCGACCCACCACTTTGGATCAGATCAACGAGGAAATGACTCAAGCCTCGCGCTCGAGTGCCAAACCCGCCGCGCCCGATGCAGTGAGCCAAGCATTGCTACCGCCGCTCAAAATTGATATGCCGAAAAATGGCGCGCGCATCGTTGAGCAAAAATTCGATTTGGTGGTGAATAATGCGCCGGCCAGCCAGGTATTCCTCGGCATCATTTCCGGCACGCGCTACAGCATGCTGGTGCACCCCGAGGTGGCGGGATCAATCACAGTGAATTTGAAAGATGTGACCGTGATCGAGGCGCTGGAGGCGATTCGCGAGTTGCATGGCTACGACTACAAGCTGGATGGACCACGTATTTTCGTGCAGCCCTTGACGCTGCAAACGCGGGTGTTTCAGGTGAATTATCTGACCTCCTTGCGCAAGGGTACGTCGGAAATCAACGTGACCTCGGGTTCGATCAGCAGCACCACGCCCGGTAGCACTTCGTCGACTGGCGCGAGTACTTCTTCTACCAGTACAGCGACCTCGCTGCAAAGCAGCAAAATCTCGACGACCTCCAACAGCGATTTTTGGAGCGAATTAAAAGTGGCCTTGGCGGTGATCGTGGGCGAAGGTAATGGCCGCAGCTTGGTGGTTAGCCCCCAATCTGGCGTGGTGGTGATTAAAGCCATGCCGAATGAACTGCGCTCGGTAGAGCAATTTTTGCGCGCTACGCAGATATCCGTGGATCGGCAAGTGATTCTGGAAGCCAAGATCATCGAGGTGAAGTTGAACGATGACTTTCAATCCGGTATCAATTGGGCCGGGTTCGGCAAGGGTGATCTATTTCGCGGCGGCGTGGGTACGGACACGAGAAAAGTGAATCTCCCCGGCGGCACGCTGGTGGCCGATACCACTTTATCCGGCTTGCTCGGTGGGGGGCTGGCCACTGCCGCCGGCGCCACTACCGGCGGCTTATTCGGCTTGGCATTTCGCACGTCCAGCTTCGCAGCGCTGCTCGAATTCTTAGAAACGCAGGGCACGGTGTCGGTGCTGTCCAGCCCGCGTATTGCAACATTGAATAATCAAAAAGCTGTGCTGAAAGTCGGCACCGACGAATTCTTTGTCACCAATGTCAGCACCAGCACCACCACTGGCACCGCCACCACCTCCAGCCCAACCGTGACGCTACAACCGTTTTTCTCCGGCATCGCACTTGACGTGACACCGCAGATCGATGAGAACAACAATATCACCCTGCATATTCATCCTTCGGTGAGCGATGTCACGACGAAGAGCAAAGACATCAACCTCGGCACGTCCGGCACGCTGAGCTTGCCGCTGGCATCGAGTTCGGTGAGTGAAACCGACAGCATCGTGCGTGCGCAAGACGGCCAAGTGGTCGCGATTGGTGGCTTGATGCGTTCGGCGTCCATCTCCGACAACTCGCAAATTCCTGGCGTGGGTGAAGTGCCGGTGGTCGGCAATCTATTCCGGCATACCAATCGCAGCATCAGCAAACGGGAATTGATCATTCTGCTCAAGCCGACAGTGGTGAAGGGCAATGAGGCATGGTCGCAGAATATCCTCGAGTCGCAGCGCCATATTCAGCGCATTCAAGATCAGTACGTGCCCGCGCAATAGACGCCTGCGCGTGTGCTTAAACTCGGTATAATGCCCGCAACCCTTGTGGGCAGGAGCTATGTACAACAAACACTTCGGGCTGCGCGAAGCGCCTTTTTCAATTACCCCCGACACCACGTTTTCCTTCGCCTCGGGCGTGTTTCAGGAAGCGCTCAACACCTTGCTCATCGCTGCCAAGAATGGCGAGGGCTTCATCAAGATTACGGGTGAAGTCGGTACCGGCAAGACCCTGCTCTGCCGTAAATTTCTCGCCAGCCTGGACGAGAGCTTTGTCACGGCGTATATCCCCAACCCGTATCTTGAGCCACGCACGCTGCTGATCGCGTTGGCCGAAGAGTTGGATCTCAAAGTTCGGCGCGATCTCGATCAGCACTTAATGCTGAAAGCGCTGACGCTGGCCATGCTCGATTTCGCGCGCCAAGGCAAGCGCGTGCTGGTGTGCTTGGATGAAGCCCAAGCGATGCCGCTGGAGACGCTGGAAGCCTTGCGTCTGTTATCCAATCTGGAAACCGAGAAGCGCAAGCTGATTCAAGTGGTTCTGTTTGGTCAGCCGGAATTGAATGAGAAGCTGGAGCTGCCATCATTGCGCCAACTCAAGCAGCGTATCGCTTTTCATTATGAGTTGCAGCCGCTGTCGCGCGATGAGCTGGACTATTACGTTGCACATCGCCTGACTGTGGCGGGCCAACAAGGCGGCACTTTATTCAGCAAGGGCGCACTCGCTGCGCTATATCGCGCCAGCGGCGGTGTGCCGCGACTGGTGAATATCATTTGCCACAAGTCACTGCTACTGGTGTTCGGCGAGGGTAGGCAGCAGGTGGAAGAAAAACATATCCGCGTCGCGGCGTCTGATACGCCGGCAGCCAGGCCCGAGCATCGGACACGCTGGCTGTGGGCTGGGTTGGCACTGCTAGGCGTAGGCCTGGGAATCAGTAGTTGGGCGCTGCTGCGGTGAGCGTAATCAATCGCATGCTGCAAGAGTTGGAGGAGCGCCACGACGATGCGGTGCAAAAGCGCATGCCGGGTCTCGTGCGCGCGGTGCCAGCGCGCTTGCCTGCCATGTCGCGTCGACCATGGATCGTGGTGTTGATTGTCGGTTTGGTAGTGCTACTCGGCGTGTTGGGTTGGCAAGTTGCAAC
>JAUXTZ010000383.1 GCA_030681095.1 Burkholderiales bacterium | reverse complement strand
AACCATGAAGGTCGGCATGAGCAAGGCCGACGGCAAAGCCTGGTTCGGCGCCACGCCACCCGACCTTAGCGTGATTGCGCGTTCACGCGGTGCCGACTGGTTGTACACCTATCTGCGCGGCTTCTACCGCGACGATTCGCGTGCTACCGGCTGGAACAACACCGTGTTTGACAAGGTCGGCATGCCGCACGTGCTGTGGAATCTGCAGGGCGAGATGGCACCCGTCTTCAAAAAAGAGGGTGAACACGAAGTCATCGAGCGCCTTGAACTGGTCAAGCCTGGCAGCGTGACGCTCGCCGAATACGACGCCATGGTCGGTGACCTGGTTAACTATCTGGTATGGATGGGCGAGCCCGCTCAGCTCAAGCGCAAGCAGCTCGGCATTATTGTTCTGGCTTTCCTGGCATTCTTCTTTGTAGTGGCCTACTACCTGAAGAAAGAGTACTGGAAAGATATTCACTAGGCCAGGCCATACGGTTTAGCCAACAGCCGGACTGTGTCCGGCTGTTGGCTTTTATTGATCCGGCACGGTCAGTTTGGAAGCATAGGATGCCGACACACACCATGAATACCGTTAGTTGCGCTGCGGGTAGGATCAATAAACATTGAAGCTCGGCTGTTGTTGCCTGGAAACTCAATTGCACGGGTTTCCATGCAACAAGTATCAAACACACGTAACACCTTAGGGAGCCCCCACCATGATGACCTTGTATTCTGGCAGCACCTGCCCATACAGCCACCGCTGCCGCATCGTCCTGTTCGAGAAGGACATGGATTTCGAAATCATCGATGTGGATATGCATAACAAGCCGGAAGAAGTTGCCAGCATCAGCCCCAGCGGCAAGATGCCGGTGCTGATTGAACGCGATCTGATTCTGACCGAGTCCAACATCATCAATGAATACATTGATGAACGCTTTCCGCATCCGCAGCTGATGCCGCCGGATCCCGTCATGCGCGCGCGCGCCCGGCTGGTGCTGTTTAACTTCGAGCATGACCTGTTCACCCATGTGAACACGCTGGAACACAGCCTCGGCAAAGGGTCGGACAAGGCGCGCGTGGAAATCCGTGACAGTCTGTCGCAGCTCACCCCCATCCTCACCAAGCAGAAGTATTTGATGAACGATGAGTTCTCCATGCTGGATGTGGCGATCGCCCCGCTGTTGTGGCGCCTTGAGCATTACGGAATTGAACTGCCGAAAGTGGCGGCTCCTGTGCTCAAGTATCGTGAGCGCCTGTTTAGCCGGCCTGCCTTCATCAATGCGCTGACGCCGACCGAAAAAGCGCTGCGTAAATAAAAGGCAAGGCATTGGCCGAGATCTCAACCAAACCCTATCTGATCCGTGCACTGTATCAATGGTGTGCGGATGCGGGATATACCCCGCAGTTGCTGGTTGCGGTGGATAGCCATACGAGGGTGCCGCAAGCGTTTGTAAAAGACGGCCAGATTGTGATGAATATCAGCGCGGGTGCGACCCGCAACCTCAAACTGGACAACGACTGGATCCAGTTTTCTGCACGCTTCGGGGGAATTTCACATGAAATTTCCATACCGGTTGATCGCGTTGCCGCCATTTTTGCGCGTGAAAACGGTCAGGGTTTGCATTTTGAGCCAGTCGAAGCGGGCGAGTCGACCGATGGTCCGGGAGCGCCTTCTTCACCGGGCGATGCACCTGTTCCGCCTAAGGGCAAACCATCGTTAAAAGTAGTCAAGTAAGTTGTTAATCTAGCGCGCGGCATCGTTATAATGTCGCCCGTCGCCGCTTTAGCTCAGATGGTAGAGCAACCGCCTTGTAAGCGGTAGGTCGTCAGTTCGATTCCGACAAGCGGCACCAATATTCATGCGGGTTTTCTGGTTGTTCTTGATAACTCGTTTTGTCTCATAGCCCGAATGGATACCTTTTCAGATACCACTCGGCCGCGATTAGTTACGCCTAGTTCAGGTTGCGCAAGAAATTCTAATAATGTCCGGAGCGTCAGGGTGGATCGGAAGAAGCTTGTAAGCGTGCTTGGCATCGTCGTCCTCGGGGCGCTAGGCTCGGGTCTTTGGGAGCTCATAAAACCGCTCCTCGGGTGGGGATGGTCTGCTGTCCTCACAATTGCCACATTGGGCATCGACTCATTGCGCGACGAAATCTATGCGGATACAGCTCTTGCAATCGGCACATCATTCCAAGTAACCAGCACCCGCCAATTGCTTGTAGGTACTGTGTTCCTTATCGGTGCTATGGTTATTAGCTCGATAAGACTCTCATTTCGGCCCACCACTACCTACAGGCTCCCGCTCGGTAATGCCGTTCTGCTTCTCGTGGTCGCCACGCTGCAATTTGTAACCGCTGCCCGCAGTGGTTATGTGTCCAATCTTGCTACTTACACACAACAGCTCGAAATCATAGCCGCGCCCCATGTATCGGAAAGTCAAATCAAACAATTCCGAGCGAGAGGAGTTCAGGTCAAGAATCGAGCTGATTATCTAGCTAACGTCGAAGCACTTAGGAAGGTGATCGAAGCCACCGGGCAAAAGGCTCCGTCTCGCGATTTCTTCTAGTAGGGTAGCCGTGCTGATTTCAAGTTTCCGTGTTCAGCCGTTGTTCAGGGGTTCACCCGACCGGCACACGTCGCTGTACACACACGTCAGCACGTCCGGGCAAGTAGACTTCCGGCGCCCAAGGCTGGCAAATTCCCGCATCGCGGGGATGCGGCCGGGTGACAGGTCGCACAAACGGCAGGCGAAAAAATCCCGCCGAAAGTGTGACAGCATCAGCGAGGCAGCGTGCGCCCCTGAATCGCATCACGGATGAGTCGCGTGATACCGGGCAAGCTCCCCGAAGGACAGCGGACGCCCATGAAGCGCCTCAAGGATGATGCGCTGCTCGGCGAGTTCCAACTGCTCTGCAAGACACAGCGAAAACTCTCCGGGTTCATCCGCGAAGGCTGCGGCGATTTCGCGCATGACCCCGATTTCGTCAGGCGTGAGGCTGGGAAAGGTGGCGTCGAGTCGGGTTGCGAGGCTGGGTTGAACGAACATTTTACGGCTCCCTGAACGTGGCGGAATTGTCATGCCGACAGCTTCGCAAGCCCCGCGCCGACGCGCAAGATGAACGGCTACCGTACCCGCGAAGCCTACATAGCGCTGGAAGACGAATTTTCCATCGCGCACGAACTCATCGCCGCCCGCCTGAAGGCCGGGCTGACGCAGATCGAAATCGCCGAGCGCATGGGTACCAAGCAATCCGTCATCGCCCGTATGGAAAGCGGCCGGACGCTGCCGTCGTTGCGTACGCTGTCACGTTACGCACAGGCGATAGGTTTCACGGCGACGGTGAAGCTGACGCGGGATCGGCTGGATAGGAAAGCCGCCGCATGATGCAGGCGTGGGCGGACACCTGCGACGCCCTGGAAACCGGGGCGGAGGTGATCCCCTTTCATGGCCGGTCGGCTTGACTATACGCACATTTATACATATATTAAGCCTATGCGCTACATCTTCGATTCAAAGAAGCGGACGGCCAATTTGAAGAAGCACGGCTACGACTTCAACGATGCGCAGCCGGTGATTGAGAGCGGGCGCACGGTGACATTCGAAGACCGGCGCTTCGACTACGACGAGCAGCGCTTCATCACACTGGGCGTGCTTCGAGACGATGTGGTGGTGATCGCCACCGGCGAGACGGATGAAACCATCCGGGTGATTTCAATGCGAAAGGCGGAACGGAATGAAGAAAAAATCTACTACGAAAACCTTTGACGAAGACGCCCCCATCACCCAGGACGACATCGACGCGGGCAAGCTGGTCATGCTCCGCCGCGAGGCTGGCGGGCGCGTGGTGCAGCCAAAGAAGCGCGTGACCCTGTACCTCGATGCCGCACTGGTGGATCGCTTCAAGACGCTGGCGGGGGATCGCGGCTATCAGACGCTCATCAACGAGACACTGAAAACCTCGCTGCAACAGGCCGACATCGAGACGACGATACGGCGGGCGATCCGCGAAGAATTGAAAGGCCGCAAGGCCGCGTAAGGTCGGGGCGGACGTGATACTGCTATATGGGCAAGTGGCTTACCCCCTACCTGGCCTGAATGGTTGATACGAGCCCCCATTTAGACACGCTTCGGCGGATTTTCTTATGGCCGATGATGAATCGGAGGTCTTATAACAGGCCATCACAAAATAAATTTGTCAAAAGCTTAAAGCTGTATATACAATGAGCCGTTATTGAGGAGCAGTACATGGCGTTGAAAATTTCGCATAGTGTTCGCCTCAAACTGGCGAATAAGAAACCGCCAGTAACAAAGGAAGAGATTTTGCAATGTTTCGCGAACAACATTGGCAACATCCTTTACGACACTAGAGCGGAACACATTACTGATCCGTTAACACGCTGGTTTATTGCCGAAACGGACCAAGCACGTAAGCTTAAAATCATGTATATACCGCAAAATTCGGATATCACTATTAAGTCTGCTTACGACCCCAATATTGAAGAGCTTCGCATATACGCGAAGCATGGTTAAGTAAAGAATGAGGAGAAAACCATGACCACGAAAGCACCAAAGATTCCGGACACGGAAGAGGCATGGGATACCGGAACACTAGGTAGAGACGAAGCCTTCGTCGCGTTAATTGCAGACCAGGATGCAGAAAAGCTACTTATAAATGAGTCGCTTGAATTGCAGCCGATATCAATTCGATTGCAAAAGTCTCTTATCGATGACTTCAAGATGATCGCCGAAATGAATGGCGGCATCGGATACCAGACGTTAATGCGCCAAGTTCTTAAGCGCTTCGCGGACTGTGAAATTAAAAGACTGCTGCGCGAAGTGGCTTCCGAGCAGGAGAAAGCGAAACAAAATCACAAAGCTGCCAAGTCTGCTTAATCTAACGCCTCTACTGAAAACCCGTCCTTGTGGCGGGTTTTTTATTTCTTTTTGGTCGAGATGTTCTGCGCGCGCGTGGACTGTCTTATTCAATTCCCAGCCGTTCCAGCCTGTAACGCAGGCTGCGGAAGGTGACGCCGAGCACACGGGCGGCGGCTGTTTTATTAAAGCGCGTCTGCTCCAGGGCCTCGA
>JAUXTZ010000379.1 GCA_030681095.1 Burkholderiales bacterium | reverse complement strand
ACATCGGCGATGCTGACGATGTTGTGCTCGTCCATCGCCAATTTTTGGAACTGCAAGTCCTGCATCGAGTCATGCAGTTGTTGGCTGGTGCTGGACAGATCAGCCACCAGCCCATTTGTTTTGCGGATCACCGATCCCGCGATCACGGCTGCGAGCAGCACGCCCAGCAGGCCGCTCGTCGCCATCAGTATGTCGGTTTCGGTGTGGCTGCCGCGCATTTTCTGCGCGATCTTGCGCGTTTCCTCGGTCTCGTGCTCCAGGAAAGCGGTCAGGGTTTCGATCATCCGTTCTTGTGCCGGCATGGCTTCGCGCATCAGCAGCGCCTCCGCCTCGTCGAACCGGCCTGAGCTCGCCAGTTCGATCACTTGCTCTTGCAGGGGCATCCCCAGTGCGGTCTGCTGCCGCTGCTGTTCCATCAGCGCTATCTCGGTTTCATTCAGCTTCAAGCTGAGCAGCTTGGTGCGCGCCTCGCCAAAGCGCCGGCCCAGCTCATAGAAATGCAGCATCGCTGCATCGCGCTCGAAGGCGTCATCCGTGTGCACAATCGTGAACAAGGCAGACATGCGGTCGCGCGCTGCCAGTTGCATGCGGTACAGTGCTTCCACGGCGGCTTGCTTGTTTCCGACGATATTGTCCAGCGTGCGGTAAGCCCCATCGATCCGGTATACGCCTACTGCGGACAGGAAAATGATGAACACGATCACCGCGCCGAAGCCGGTACGCAGCAAGCGGGTGGTTTTTCCTTGCATGACTTGGGTGGGCAGGGACGCCACTGTTTTGTTTTCCAACACGCCGATTCCTTATCAACCTGGGCAATTATTTTAATAATATCGGCCAAAATCGCGCTGTCTTGAGTTAGTGCGGTCGCCTTTTCTGCCGGTTGCTAATCCGCAAAGCGCGTGCCGGCTGGGTTAGAATGAGCGCTATCCAACCTTCTCCGATATATGGCTGAACAGCGAAAAAAACCGCGCCTGGGCGACATGCTCGTGCAGCAGGGCCTGATCACCCAAGATCAACTGCGCATCGCTCTGATCGAGCAGGAGCAGAGCCAGTTGCCGCTCGGCCGCCAATTAGTGCTGCTGGGCTTCATCACCGAAGCCATGATTCGCGACATCGTGGCCCATACCATTGGCCAGGAGAGCGTGGACCTGGCCGCCGTCGCAGCCGATGGAGAGGCGATGAAACTGGTGCCGGAGGATTTCGCGCGTCGCCACACGTTGCTGCCGATCGCCTTCGACGCCGAAAAACAAACGCTCGTGGTCGCCATGTCGGACATGTTCAATGTGGTCGCGCTCGACCAGTTGCGTGCAATGATCAATGCGCCCATCGAAATCAAGACGATGCTCGCCGGCTTGGCGCAGCTACAAGAATACATCGACCGCTTTTACGGTTATGAGCTTTCGGTTGATGGCATTCTGCGTGAAATCGAGACCGGCGAGATCGACTACCAAAGCCTGCAAACGCCCGGCGGCGAGATGGAGTACACACAGCCGGTGGTGCGGCTAGTCAATTCCTTGCTCGTGGATGCGGTGAAGCACGGTTCGTCCGATATTCACTTTGAGCCGGAGTTCGCATTTCTGCGCATCCGATATCGCATCGACGGCGTGCTGGAGCAAGTGCGCAGCTTGCACAAAACTTACTGGCCGAGCATCGCGGTGCGGCTCAAGGTGATGAGCGGCATCAACATCGCGGAAACCCGCGCCGCGCAGGATGGGCGCTTCTCGCTCAATCTATCCGGGCGGCCGATCGATTTTCGCGTCTCCACCCAGCCGACGGTGTACGGCGAGAATATCGTGCTGCGGATTTTGGATCGAGAGCGCTCGATCATCCCGCTCGAACGTATGGACCTGACGGCCGAAACGCTCGCCACCTTGCGTTTAATGATGGCGCGGCCAGAAGGCATTCTGATTGTGACCGGCCCCACCGGTTCCGGCAAAACCACCACGCTGTATTCACTGCTCACTCATCTCAACAACGAAACCATCAACATCATGACGCTGGAAGACCCGGTGGAATACCCGGTGACCATGATGCGCCAGACCTCGGTCAACGAGACGGTGAAAATGGATTTCGTGAACGGCATCCGCTCCATCATGCGCCAAGATCCGGATGTGATTCTGGTGGGCGAGGTGCGCGACAAAGATACGGCGGAGATGGCGTTCCGTGCCGCGATGACGGGGCACCAAGTATTCACCACCTTGCATACTAACTCCGCGCTTGGCACCTTTCCGCGCTTGCTGGATATCGGCATCTCGACCGAGATCATGGCCGGCAATATCATCGGCGTCATCGCGCAACGCTTGGTGCGGGAGCTGTGTCCGCATTGCAAGGAAGCGTATGCCCCGAGTATGGAGGAGTGCCAATTATTGGGCATGGGGACGCAATGTGTCACGACCATCTACCGCGCCGTGGGTTGCAAGCTTTGTCACCATAAGGGCTACCGTGGCCGCATGGCCTTGATGGAGCTGCTATTCATGGATGGCGATTTAGATGATCTGGTCGCGCGCCACGCCACGCTGCGCGAATTGCGCGAAGCCGCGCTCAAAAAGGGTTTTAAACCCTTGGCGGAAGACGGCATCCGGCGCGTGATGGAAGGGCGCACCAGCTTGGCGGAAGTATCGCGCGTCGTGGATCTGACCGGCCGCCTGCGCTAATCGCCATGCCTGATTTCGCCCTCACCCCTCACCCCTCGTCCCTTACTCCAATAAGCGTTAACTTAAGTGCGCCAGCGCATTTCTCCCTCCCCTTCACGGGGAGGGCTGGGGTGGGGATGGGGCTATATCCCACGGGAAGCAACCCCATCCCCCACCTAGCCTCCCCCTTGAAGGGGGAGGAACGGGATAAGTTAGCGTTTATGCCTCTTACTCCTCACGCCTAGCATGGCCGCCTTCCAATATTTCGCTGTCGATCGCACCGGGCGCCACGTGCGCGGTCGCATGGATGCCGCGAATGAGAGTGATCTGGAGCAGCGCTTGCGCCGCATGGGCTTGGACTTGGTCACCAGCCGCCTCAAATCGCCGATGGTGTCATTGGCCTTCAAAAAACCAATCTCGCGCCAAGACCTGATCAACTTTTGTTTTCACCTGGAGCAAATTTCCAAGAGCGGCATTCCCCTGCTGGATGGTTTGGCCGATCTCGGGATGAGCACCGACAACCGGCGCTTTCGCGACGTGATTGCCGCCATGCACGAGGATATGCAGGGCGGCAAACTTTTATCCGAGGCGATGGCGCGGCACCCGGCGGTATTCGATCGCTTGTTCGTGAGCTTGATCCGCACCGGGGAGCAAACCGGCAATATGCCGGAAGTGTTAAACGATTTGGCCGCGACCCTCAATTGGCAAGACGCGTTGGTATCCAAAACCAAACTGCTGCTGCTCTATCCCACCATCGTATTCATCGTGGTGACAGCGGTGGTGTTTTTCCTCATGCTGTATTTGGTGCCGAAGCTGGTGACTTTTCTCACCACCATGCAACAAACCTTGCCCTTACAGACGCGCCTATTGATCTGGCTCTCTGAAGTCTTTGGCAACTACTGGGCGCTGTTGTTGGGCTTGCCGCTCACGCTATTTGTGATCGGCGTCACGGCGGTGCGTGCTAACGCCAATGCACACCTGCTGTGGGATTATGCGAAGCTCAACCTGCCATTGGTGGGGCCGATTTTGCAGCAGATTTTACTGGCCCGTTTCGCTAATTATTTCGCGCTGCTCTATCGCTCCGGCATTACGATTCTCGACGCCCTGACCGCATGTGAAGGCGTGGTGGCCAATCGTTACGTGGCCGATGGTCTGCGTCGTGCCGGGCAGCAGATCAACGCGGGTGATAGCTTGACTGAAAGCCTGCGCAACCTCGGGCTGTTTCCGCCACTGGTGATACGCATGATCCGCATCGGCGAGACGACCGGGGCGCTGGATGAAGCGCTGATGAATGTCGGCGCCTTTTACCAGCGCAGTGTGGAAAATTGGGTAGAGCGCGCGCTCAAGTTGTTGCAGGTGGGGCTAACGATGTTTTTGGGTTTGATCTTGGCCTTCATCATGTATGCCGTGCTGTCGCCGATCTATGATATTTTCGGCAAATTGTCTTTTTAGCCTGCGCACTATGTCCACCAAAATCCTTGTCAGTCTATCCGCGCGCAAAACCTGCTTTGCGTTGTTTGAGCGTGGCGGCCTGACTGGTTTCACTACTTACGACAACGACGACCACGCCTTGCGCGCCTTCGGTGAGTTGATCGCACGCCACCTCGATGCGCCCGTGTATCTGATGGTGGATACGGTGGAGGAGGAATACCGCACCGAGCACATGCCGCACGTATGGGGCGGCGCGCGGCGTGAGATGTCCAAGCGCAAACTCGCGCAATTGTTTCGCACCGTGCCCTATCGCGCGGCCTGGCTGCAAGGCCGCGACACCGCTGCGGGCAAGCGGCGCGATGATGTGTATTTATTTCTCGCGCTGAATTCCGGCGACTTGCTGCGGCCCTATCTCGAATACATTCACGCGCGGCGCGCACCGCTGGCCGGCATTTATCTCTTGCCGCAAGTAACGCAGGCATTAGCATCGCGGCTGAAATGCGACACTGCTGGCGTGCTGCTCGTGTCGCGCCAACAGGGCGGGCTGCGCCAAAGTTTCTTTTTGCAGGACCGCCTGCGCATCAGCCGTTTGACTCCGCTTGACCCGCTGGGCGAGCCGGCTACGGCCGAATCCTATGCGGCGGAAGTAGAAAAAAGCCGGCTATTTCTCTACAACAGCCGGCTGCTGCCGCGTGAAGCGCGGTTAACTGTGCTCATCCTCGACATCGACGACGGTTTGGCGCAAGTGCCGAGCTTGTTGAGCCAAGACGCCTCATTTCACTGCCAGCGCCTCGGGTTTGAGCAATTGCGGGCGGCTTTGGTTTTAGGGCCGACCGATCTGCCGCGTGACCCGGAAGCGCTGCATTTATTTTTGCTGGGCAAATATCCGCCGCAAGCGAGTCTGGCCGAACCGCGTCTCACCGGCGATTTCTCCTCGCACCGGCTGCGCGCCGGTTTGTATGCCGCTAGCGCGGCCATCGCCGTCTCGGCGCTGATTTGGAGCGGGTACAACTTGTATCGCGGCTACGCCAATCAAGCCGCCACACAAAGCGCTATCGCCGACACCGCACGTTTCCGCAGCCAATATGCAGAAGCGGCTAAACAGTTTCCAGCGACGCCGGTGGCCGCCGAACATTTGCGTCAAGCGGTAGAAGTCGCGGATCAGATCAAAAAATTTCGGCGCACGCCCGAACCTTTTATGCAGTTGCTATCAACAGTGCTAAGCGAGTTCCCGCAAATCGAACTCAATCGCCTCGACTGGCGCTATGCCTCGACCACCGCCACGACGCAACAATCTGCTAACGTCAGCCCGAGTGCGTGGCAACAGCAGGGCGAGATTGAGGCGGAGATTCGCCCCTTCAATGGCGATTACCGCGCCGCTTTGCAGTTAATCGAACGCTTCGCGGCAAGTTTGCGCGCGCAGCCCAATGTGGCGGGCGTCAGCATCGTCAAGCTACCGCTCAACCTAGACCCGGCCAGCACGCTCAGTGGCAGCACCCAAGATAGCTCGGACGCAAAACCGGGTGCGGCGCAATTCAAGCTCGGCATCGTGATCAGGCGCGAATCATGAAGCTCAAAGAATTCAACTGGCGCATTCTGCGCACCCCCATTCTGGTGCTGTTGGGCAGCCTAGCCGCGTCTTCCGCCTGGGTTTATTTCTCCCACCAATGGACAGACAACTCGCGGCAAGCGCTCGAACGCGAACGCGTCGTGCTCAACGAGATACGCCAAAAATCCACCCAAGCGGATCAGGAAAAACTGCTCATCCAACGCTATCGCGATGCGTACGAAGATTTACAAAAAAGCGGCACGGTCGGGCCGGAGCAGCGCGTCAATTGGCTTGATGCCCTGCGCAATGCAAGCCAAGCAGCGCGCACGCTAGGGGTGGACTATCAGCTCAGCCAGCAAACGGCTTCGCCCATCAAGTTTGAGACCGGCGCATATAAACTTCAGCAATCGACCATGAAGCTGCGTATCAAGTTGCTGCACGAAGGCGATTTGGCGAGTTTTTTAAGCGCTTTGGATGCAGAGCGACCTGGGCTATATTTACTACAGAGTTGTAATTTGACGCGTGGCCCAGGTGGCGCCTTCAGCGTGCGCTATGAGCCGAAATTAGCAGCGGAATGCGAGTTGCTCTGGCTGTCCCTGATCGAATCTGGTGCTGCGGAGGCGACGAAAAAATGAAGCGCATAGTGATGATATTAGTTTGCGCATTACCCCTCGTGGCTCAAGCCGAAATCCTCGGCCGCTTGTTCCACACCCCGGAACAGCGCGCCCAGCTTGATCTTGCACGCAAATCCACGCCTTTGAGTGCGAGCGGCGAACCGGATACGGCCAGCGGCCAAGGCCTATCCGTCAGCGGCATCGTCACCCGTAGCGACGGCAAGCGCAGCACCTGGGTCAATGGCCGCCTGGAACACGACACTGCCATTACGAACAAACAAGACCGCACCCAAGTGTGGGTCAAACTCCCCGGCGGCGAAGTGAAATTAAAAGTTGGCCAAAGCCTCGATCCAGCCACCGGCCAAGTGGCCGAGGGCTATCGTCGCGCACTACCGCCCGAGCCGGTGGCCACCAAACCTGCGCCCCCCAAAGCCCCCATGAAACCGCCCACCCCGGCCGCACGCGATGACAACGCCGAGCCAGATCAACCCGCCGCGCAATAATCAGCGCCAACGCGGCGCGGCCATCCTCATCCTGGTCTTGATCTTGATGCTGGGCCTGATCACGCTTTTTACTTTCCGTATGGATCGTAGGGGGCCGGAGTTGGAGGCCGATCGCAAAACGGCGCTGGCTTTGGCGCAGGCGAAGGAGGCGTTGTTGGGGTATGCGGCAAAGGATGGCAACCGCCCAGGAAGTTTGCCCTGTGCGGACATAAACGACGATGGGTTAAATATGGGGCCCGATGCGTCATGTTCAGCTGATGTAATTGCAAGACTACCTTGGAAGCAGCTGAACTTACCTGACCTCCGAGATGGTAACGGTGAGCGACTTTGGTATGCCGTTTCCCGGGATTTCCGTGCATCCCTTAGTTCTCCGCTCAACACCACTAACGATGGGCAAATTACGATACGCAACACGATTGGCGCCATTATAAATAACCCGGATGCAAGCCCACCAACGGGGATTGTCGCTGTAATCATTGCGCCGGGTGGCGTGCTTACTAGACAAGATACCGCTTTGACACAGGATAGAAGTTGTACCGGCGGTGGTGGTTGCTCGCCCGAGTTTATCTGCCAGACACCATATCAAAGCGTTGCTAAGTGCAACCCTGCCAACTATCTTGATGTCAAAGTGGGCGCCGAAGACAACGCCAACTTTATTTCGTATCTTCCGCCCCCACCTGTTTTTCTGGCTAATGGCTTTATCAATGGCCCGATACAAGATGCGGCAAGAACAACCGTTGTTAATGACCGCATCCTAATCATTACAAGAAGCGACTTATACTCAGTCGTGACATTCCGCATGGCACGTGAGTTATCACAATACGCATATGATGGAACGATGGGCAGCACAATTTCGTCAATTTCCGATAAACCCGTTACTTGGTTGATCAATCAATGGGATGTGGCTGTAGATGGCCCGCCCAATAACATTACCGGACCTTCTGGCGTTACATCTGGAGTCATCACGCTGAAATTTCTGAACTGCAACATCACTTACACCATCACCGGGGCTGGCAACGTCACTCGCAATGCTCCTGCTTGCTGATTTACATTGCCGCCTCGCAACGAGGGTTAACTTTTCTTGCGGCGTATTAGGGTCAAGCAGCGTATTAGGGTCAGGGCTTTACTTTCTACCTCATTAGTCTGCATCACATGCTCATTGCGGGAGATGGTTATGAAAATCCTTATTGGTTTGTATGAAGCGAAAACAAAGCTCCCCGAATTGCTGCGGCAGGTAAAAACCGGCAAAAGCTTTACCATCACCAATCGCGGGGAAGCCATTGCGGATCTGGTGCCTAGCGCGGGTGTGAAGGCGAAGGACAAAGTGGCGGCAGCAGAAAAACTGAAGGCATTCATGCTGGCCGATCCGGTGCGTGGTGTAAACATCAAGGCGCTTATTGAGGCGGGGCGTGCGTGAGCTTCTTCCTTGATAACTCGGTAACCATGCGTAGGTTTTCGGCTGCCTATTGAACACCCGTCAAATTTGAACTAGACTAAGTCTGGTTCAACTGTGACGAGGGCACCCAATGCGCATTATTAACATCCACGAAGCCAAGACCCACCTTTCGCGTCTGGTCGACGAGGTTAGCGCCGGGGAGGAATTAACAATCGCTAAAGCAGGCAAACCTTTGGCGCGCCTGGTTCCGATCAAGCCGGTGAAGCGGGTGCGGAAGCCTGGATTTTTAAAAGGCAAGATACGGATCGCGAAGGACTTCGATGCTCCCTTGCCAGGCGATCTGCTCGATGCTTTCGAGGGTAAAACATGAGATTGCTGCTGGATACCCAGATTTACCTGTGGTTTCTAGCGGATTCTGTCCGGCTCTCGAAAGCGGCAAAGCAGGAAATCCAGCACGCAGACGATGTGTTCGTCAGCGCGGCTTCCATTTGGGAGGCCTCGATCAAGGCGGCATTAGGCAAATTGGCGGTTGATCCAGGGTAATTGGTGGAGGGCATTCAGGCGAGCGGCTTTACTCAGATGCCGATTCAAGCCGAGCATGGTGTCCTTCCGCCCTGCCGCCCCACCATCGAGATCCATTTGACAGCATGCTGGTCGCTCAAGCTTTGGCGGAGCCCGCGCATTTGCTTACGCCAGATTCCTTATTGAGCCAGTATTCCGAATTAGTCCGTGTGATTTAGCAAACGCGCTATTCACCGCAACAAAACCG
>JAUXTZ010000378.1 GCA_030681095.1 Burkholderiales bacterium | reverse complement strand
TGGATCGCCAAAGGGGAGCGCCGCGTCAACGCCAAGAGCATCATGGGCGTGATGATGCTCGCCGCCGCCAAAGGCAGTGCGATCGGCATCGAGACCAGCGGCCCCGACGAATCGGAAGCCATGCAGGCGCTGCTCGATTTGATCCAAGACAAATTCGGCGAGGGCGAATGAGCTTCACCATGCATGGTGTGGCCGTTTCCGGTGGCATCGCCATCGGCTTCGCGCATCTGGTTTCGCACGCCACCCTCGAAGTCCCGCATTACGTGCTGCCCAAAGAATTGATGGCGGATGAAATCGTGCGCTTCGATAATGCGGTGCTGGCCACACGCCAAGAGATGGAATCAATGCGTGCGCATATTCCGGCTAATGCGCCGCCCGAGGTCGAAGCCTTTCTCGATGTGCACATGATGATTCTCAATGACTCGTCGCTATCCAAAGTTCCGCGGCAGTTGATCGAATCGTTGCAATGCAACGCAGAATGGGCCTTGACCCAGCAACTCGACAATTTGCTGGATCAGTTCGATGAAATTGAAGACGCCTATTTGCGTGAACGCCAGAATGACGTGATTCAGGTGGTGGAGCGGATACTGAAAGAGTTGCTCGGCCACCCCGGCATACCCGCCAGCGCCGCGACGCCGGAGGAAACCAGTATTTTGGTGGCGCATGATCTGTCTCCAGCGGACATGATTTTGTTCAAGCGCCACCAGTTCGCGGCGTTTGTCACCGATGTCGGCGGCGCGACTTCACACACTGCGATTTTAGCGCGCAGCCTCAACATTCCTTCCGTGGTGGCCTTGCACCACGCGCGCCAACTGATTCGCGAGCATGAGCTGCTGATCGTGGATGGCGAGCAGGGTGTGGTCATCGTCAATCCCGACCAACATGTGTTGGCCGAGTACCGCATTAAGCAGAATCAATGGGAGATCGATCAGCAGAAACTCAAGCGCCTGGCCAGCGCGCCCACGCGCACGCTCGATGGCACGCCGGTGGAGTTGCACGCCAATATCGAGTTGCTGCAAGATTTGCCCCTGGTGCGTGACAACGGCGCACGCGGCATCGGTCTCTTCCGCAGTGAGTTTTTGTTCATGAATCGCCCCGATTTGCCCGATGAGGAAGAGCAATTCCAAGCCTACCGCGCGGTGGCGGAGGGCTTGAATGGCTTGCCGGTCACCATCCGCACGCTGGATTTGGGCGCGGACAAACAGCTCACGCAAATGGAACATGGGCAAAGCGCGAACCCGGCGCTGGGGCTGCGCGCGATCCGCTTGTGTTTGGCCGAGCCGCATTTATTCCATACGCAGATTCGCGCCATTCTGCGCGCCTCGCACTATGGCAAGGTGCATATGCTGGTGCCGATGTTGTCCGCGCTGTCGGAGCTGGAGCAGACGCTGCATCACGTCAAAGCCGCCAAGCTCAGTCTGGACGCGGAAAACATACCCTACGACAAGGGGATCAAGATCGGCGGCATGATCGAAATTCCCGCCGCTGCGCTCATGGTGCAAAGCTTTGCGAAGAAATTAGATTTTTTGTCGATCGGCACCAACGACTTAATTCAGTACACGCTCGCCATCGATCGCACCGACGACGCGGTGGCGCACCTGTACGACCCGCTGCACCCGGCGGTGCTGCAATTGGTCGCGCACACCATTCGCACCGCCAATCGCCTCGGCACGCCGGTCGCGGTGTGCGGTGAAATGGGCGGCGACCCCAAGCTCACTCGGTTGTTGCTCGGCTTCGGCCTGCGCGAATTCTCCATGCACCCAGCGCATCTGCTGGCGGTCAAACAACAAGTGCTCAAAGCCAATCTCCCGGAACTGCATACGCTGGTTTCCAAAATACTCAAAGCCGAAGAACCGGATAAAGTACGCAGTCTGCTGGCCAAGCTAAACAGTATTTAAAGCGGCACCCTGCCGCGCCACGTTATAATTTCATCCTTTTACCTATTCCCCACCCCCTATGAAATCCTTGTTGTTGTTCTTTTCCCTATCCCTCGCCTCGGTGGCGCACGCCGCCGATTCTTCGCTGCTCCCGCCCGTTCCCGCGCCAGATATCGCCGCGCGTGCTTATTTGCTGCTGGATTTTCAAAGCGGCCAGGTGTTGCAAGCGCAGAAATCCGACGAGCGCATCGAGCCGGCCTCGCTCACCAAGCTGATGACCGCTTACCTCACCTTCACCGCGCTCAAGCAGGGCCGCTTGAAGCTTGACCAAACCTTGCCGGTATCGGAGAAGGCTTGGCGCGCAGAAGGTTCGCGCATGTTCATCCAACCCAATACGCCGGTGCGGGTGGATGATTTGATGAAGGGCATGATCGTGCAATCCGGCAACGATGCCTGCATTACCCTGGCAGAAGGCATCGCCGGCAGCGAAGAGGCCTTCGCCGTGCTGATGAATCGCGAAGCCAAGCGGCTGGGCATGGGCAATACCCAGTTTGTGAATTCCACCGGCTTGCCGCATGCGCAGCATTACACCACGGCGAATGATTTGGCTAAATTGGCGGCGGCGATCATTCGCGATTTCCCCGAATACTATGGGCTGTATTCGATCAAGGAATTCACCTATAACAAAATCACCCAGCCCAACCGCAACCGCCTGTTGTGGCAAGACCCCTATGTGGACGGAATGAAAACCGGCCACACCGAGTCGGCGGGTTTTTGTTTGATCACTTCCGCCAAGCGCGGCGAAATGCGCTTGATCTCGGTGGTGCTCGGCACCGCTTCCGACAACGCGCGTACGGCAGAGAGCCAGAAGCTGCTGAACTACGGTTTTCAGTTCTACGAATCTTATCGCCTGTACCAAAAAGGCCAGGCGGTAGCCACGCTGCCGGTCTATAAGGGCAGTGAAAATCTGCTCAAGGCCGGCTTTACGCACGACGTGTTTCTGACCCTGCCCAAGGGCCATTACGCGCACGCCAAAGCCACCCTCACCAGCCGCCAACCGCTGCTCGCGCCGCTCACAGTGGGGCAGGCGGTGGGCACGGTGACCGTAAATATAGAAGGCAAACCCGTGCTTAGCCTGACCCTGCAAGCATTGGACGAAGTGAAAGTGGCGGGCATCTTCGGCCGTGCATGGGATAGCTTAAGGTTGCTGTTCAAATGATCTATCTCAACGGCCGCTTTATGCCGATAGAAGAAGCGATGGTGCCGGTGCTGGATCGCGGCTTTATTTTCGGCGACGGTGTGTATGAGGTGTTGCCGGCGTATTCGCGGCATCCATTCCGCTTGGCCGAGCACTTACGTCGGCTACAAAATAGCCTGGATGCAATCGGTTTAAAAAATCCGCATTCCGATGCCGAGTGGGCAAGGCTGATTGTGGAGCTGATTGCGAGCAACGAGGGCGAGGACCAATATATCTATCTGCACATCACGCGCGGCGTGGCCAAGCGCGATCATGCCTTTCCGAAAGTGGTCACGCCCACCGTATTCATGATGAGCTCGCCGCTGCCGGCGCCACCCCCGGAACTCAAAGCCAGCGGCGTCACCGCCATCACCACGCAGGACAATCGCTGGTTGCGCTGCGACATCAAATCGATTTCGCTGCTGCCCAATGTGCTGCTGCGCCAGCAAGCGGTCGAAGCCGGCACCATGGAAGCGTTGCTGTTGCGCGATGGTTTTTTGACTGAAGGCGCGGCCAGCAATATTTTTGTGGTGAGCCAGGGCGTTCTGTTGGCGCCCCCCAAAAATAACCTCATGCTGCCCGGCATCACCTACGATTTAGTGTTGGAGTTGGCCGAGGCCGATGGTATCGCCACGCGCGTCGGCCCGGTGGCGGAAGCGACGGTGCGTGCTGCGGACGAGTTGTGGCTCACCTCTTCTACGCGCGAAGTGCTGCCGATCACCGTGCTCGACGGCCAGCCCGTGGGCAAGGGTCAACCCGGCCCGTTGTTTAAGCGCATGGATGATTTATATCAGGCCTACAAAGCGACGGTGATGCGCCAACCAAGCTAAAAGATGAGCGACGAAAAAACCACGCTGCTGGAATTCCCCACCGCCTTCCCCCTCAAAATCATGGGCGAGGCGCGGGATAATTTTACCCAAGTGATGGTGGAAATCGTGTGCAAGCACGCGCCGGATTACGATCCGGCCAGCGTCGAAATGCGTCCGAGCAAGCAGGGGAAATATCTTGGTCTCACCTGCGTGATACAAGCCACCTCGCAAGCGCAACTCGATGCGCTGTATCGCGAGCTGAGCGCGCATCCGCTGGTGAAGATGGTTTTGTAGGCCCGGAGTTAATCTGCCTTTGATCATCAAACATCTCGGCCGCGTGGATTACGAACCCACCTGGCACGCCATGCAGGCTTTCACCGCCGCGCGCGGCCCCGATACGCCGGATGAAATCTGGCTGCTGGAACATCCGCCGGTATTTACGCTGGGCCTCGCGGGCAAGCGCGAGCATATTCTGCGCACCACTGACATTCCCATCATTCCGATCGATCGCGGCGGGCAAGTCACCTACCACGGCCCGGGGCAGGTGGTGGCCTACCTGTTGCTCGATTTGAAACGCCGCGGCTACGGCGTGCGCGAGCTGGTGGAGCGCATGGAGCAAGCGGTGATCGACCTGCTCGCCGACTATGCCATCATGGCCGAACGGCGTGAGCGCGCACCCGGCGTGTATGTCGCTGGCAAGAAAATCGCCGCGCTCGGGCTGCGCATCAAACACGGCATGAGCTACCACGGCTTAGCACTCAATGTGGACATGGATTTGACGCCGTTTACCCACATCAATCCCTGTGGCTACGCCGGGCTGGAAGCGACGCAGATCAAGGATTTAGGCGTCGTGGTGGACTGGGAGGCGGTGTCACGCGAGCTGGGCGCGATGCTTCAAGAGCGGCTATAAAGCTAAAACACGGGTAAAATAGCCACCTTTCTCTGGAATTGGCATGCCCGACAGCTGGCTTAACAAAGTAAATTGGACACATGAAGGCCTAGTGCCGGTGGTAGCCCAAGAGGCGGGTACGGGACAGGTGCTGATGTTCGCCTGGATGAACCGCGAGGCCTTGCGCCAAACGGTCGAGACCGGCGAGGCAGTGTACTGGTCCAGATCACGCAAGAAACTCTGGCACAAGGGCGAAGAATCCGGCCATGTGCAGCAGGTTAAAGAAATTCGGCTCGACTGCGACGAGGATGTGCTGTTGATCACGGTGGAGCAAATCGGCGGTATCGCCTGCCACACCGGGCGCCATAGCTGCTTTTTTCAGAAACTCGATGGCAAAAACTGGGTCAATGTGGAACCGGTGTTGAAAGACCCGAACGAAATTTATAAAAAATGAGCGATATTCTGAACCGATTGGCCGAGACGCTGGAAGCGCGCAAAAACGCCGATCCGCAAAGCTCGTACGTGGCCAAACTGTACGCCAAGGGGCTGGACGGCATTCTCAAGAAAATCGGTGAGGAGTCGGCCGAAGCGATTATCGCAGCCAAGGGCGGTGACAAGAGCCAAGTGGTATACGAGGTAGCGGATTTGTGGTTTCACACCCTGGTGCTGTTGGCGCAGCAAGGCTTGCATCCGGATGATGTGCTGAATGAATTGGCGCGACGCGAAGGGCTATCCGGTATCGCGGAAAAAGCCGCGCGAGTAAAGGATTGAGCGATGGATGATTGTCTGTTTTGCAAAATCGTGCGCGGTGAGATCCCCAGCAAAAAAGCCTTTGAAGACGAGGATGTGCTGGTGTTCCACGATATCCACCCGATCGCCCCGGTGCATTTGCTCTTGATTCCGAAGGCGCATGTGGCGTCACTGACTGATTGTGATGCCCAGCATCAGACAATTTTAGGCAAGTTGTTGCTCATGGCGCCGAAGCTGGCGCTGGAGCATGGCTTGGATAACGGCTTTCGCACCATGATCAATACCGGCCCCGGCGGGGGGCAGGAAGTGTTTCATCTACATCTGCACGTATTTGGCGGCGGCGACCGCATACCGAAACTTTAATTTAGAAGGAGCAATCACATGGGAACGTTCAGTATTTGGCATTGGTTGATTGTGCTGGTCATCGTGCTGGTGATTTTTGGCACCAAGAAGCTGCGCAATGTCGGCTCCGACCTGGGCGGCGCGGTGAAAAGCTTCAAAGATGCGGTGAAGAGCGAAGAGACGCCGCCGAAGCAAATCGACGCCAATGCCAGCGCCGGCCAAACCATCGAAGGCGAAGTGAAGGAAAAAACGAAAAGTTAGTGAGGAGTAAGGCGTGAGGTGAACCCCCAGCCTCCACGCCTTATCCGCCACACCCTTCACCCCTAACGCATTACTCAATCAATGTTCGATATCGGTTTCTCCGAGCTCATGGTCATCGGCGTGGTCGCACTCATCGTGCTGGGCCCGGAACGCCTACCTAAAGTGGCACGCACCGCCGGCCACTTGTTCGGCCGCTTGCAGCGCTATGTTTCCGAAGTGAAGCAACAGGTGAAGCAGGAGATGGACGCGGAGGAACTGAAAAAATTCCAGACGGAATTTCAGGGTGCGAAGGACGCATTCAATGGCGTGGAGCAATCCATCCACAATGAAGCGAAAGAAACCGAACAGCATTTGCTGCGCGCGGTCGATATTGAGCCGCCGTCTTCGCTGGATTTCGTAGAAGAACCCGTCGCGCACGAAGCCACCCCGCACGAACCTTCCCCACAACTGGAATTGCCGCTGGCGGCCGCTGATTCTGCGGTGCAAGCTTCTCCCGAAGCCGCGCCAAAATGAGCAACGAACAAAGCATCATTTCCCACTTGCTGGAGTTACGCGACCGGCTGTTGCGCACCGTCATGGTACTAGCGGCGATCTTCATTGTTTTGTTTTTCTATCCCGGCGCGAACAAGCTCTATTCCCTGCTCGCGCAGCCTTTACTGGCCAGCCTGCCCAAGGGCGGGCAGATGATCGCCACGGAAGTGACCACGCCATTTTTCGTGCCGATGAAAGTGGCGGGCATGGCGGCGTTCTTGATTGCGCTGCCCTATATCTTGTACCAACTTTGGGCTTTTATCGCCCCCGGTATGTACGCACATGAGAAGCGCTTTGCCTTGCCGGTCGTGATCTCGGGCACCTTGCTGTTTTTCCTCGGCATGGCTTTCGCCTATTTTGCTGTGTTCCCGGTGGTGTTCGGCTTCATCACCCAGGTTGCGCCCGAGGGCGTGGCGGTGATGACCGATATCAGCAAATACCTTGATTTCGTGTTGACGCTGTTCTTGGCCTTCGGCATCACGTTTGAGGTGCCGGTCGTGGTGGTGCTGTTGGTGAAAATGGGCTTTGTCACCGTGCAAAAGCTCAAGGATTTCCGCCCTTACATGATCGTCGGCGCATTTGTCATTGGCGCCATCTTCACGCCACCCGATGTCATTTCGCAATTCATGCTCGCTGTGCCGCTGTGGCTGTTGTATGAGCTGGGCATCGTCGTGTCAGGTTTTATCAGCAAGCCGGTGCCGGTGGACACTTACCAGCCGCTGTCCGATGCGGAGATGGATGCCGAGTTGGACAAGTCAGACACAACCGAAGCCGCAGAGCCTGATCCAAAATGAGACGCGGGCTAGCGACGTTATTTGTCCTGCTGATCGCTTTCCCTGTCCATGCGCTGGACAATCAACTCAAGCAGCATCCTTCACCCTATCTCGCGCTGCACGGTACCGATCCCACCGCTTGGCAGGAATGGAATGCGCAAACCATCGAACGTGCGCGCCGTGAGAACAAATTACTGTTCGTCTCCATTGGCTATTTTTCCTGCCACTGGTGCCATGTCATGCAGCGCGAGAGCTACAAAAATCCGGAAATCGCCAAGCTGCTGAACGAACGGTTTATCCCGGTGAAAGTGGATCGCGAAATCAATGGTGCGCTCGACGCCGAGCTGCAAGCTTTCGCCGAAGCTACGCGCAAGCAAGCCGGTTGGCCGCTGAATGTGTTCATCACGCCGGAAGGGTATCCCTTGTTCGCGCTGTTGTACGCACCGCCGCAGGAGTTTATGCAAACCATCAGCCGGCTCGACGCACGCTGGCAACAAGAGAGCGATAAGCTGAAGCAAGTCGCCCAATCCGCCGCACAGGAAATGCCCGTCGCACAGGAGAATGAGGCGAAATTCGCGCCGCAAATCGGCCAGCTTTATCGTCAGCGTTTGGTAGAAGAGGCGCTGGCGCACGCCGACCCTTTCCGCGGCGGGTTTGGCACGGCCAACAAATTTCCGCATGCGCCGCAGCTCGCGGCCTTGTTGGAAGTACAGCGCCAAGCGCCTAATGCCAAGCTTGCTGAATTTTTGCGTATGACCTTCGATCAAATGGCTGGCCTCGGCTTATACGATCATGTCGGCGGCGGCTTCTTTCGCTACACCACCGACCCGGATTGGCACATTCCGCATTTCGAGAAAATGCTCTACGACAATGCGCAGCTCGCCAGCCTCTATCTGCAAGCGGCAAAAGACTTGAAGCATCCCGAGTATCGCGACACGGCATACGCCACGCTCGACTTCATGCTGGCGGATATGTGGGATCAAGCCATCGGTGCCTTCATCACCAGTACCTCCGCCATTGATGCCCAAGACCGTGAAGGGGGCGTGTATCTGTGGGATAAAGCGGCGTTGAAAAAATTACTGCCCCCCGCAGAATACAAACTCGCCACCCGCTATTGGGGACTCGAGCGTCCCGCTGATTTTGAATTTGGCTACCTGCCCTTGCATCTAGCCAAACCCAGCAAAGCAGACAACGTTAGTCTTAAAGCGATCTACGCGAAACTGAAAGTAGAGCGCAGCCAACGCGGCTTGCCCAAGGACAATAAATTGCTCGCCGGATTGAACGGCCTCGCCCTGATCGCGCTCGCCGACGCCGCTACCCTCGAGCCGCGCTTTAAGCCCGCCGCAAAGCAAGTGCGCGATTTTCTCGTCACGACCATAAACACGCCGCAGGGACTGCTCAAGGGTTCTGCGCAAGGCAAATTGCTCGGCGCTGGCGATCTAGAAGATTACGCCTACGTCTCAGCTGGCTTGCTCGCCTACGCGCGCATGGCGCATAGCGACGCAGAGCGCGAACTCGCACGGCAACTGGTAACCGATGCTTGGAAAAAATTTCACACTCCACGTGGCTGGCAGCTCGAGCAAAAGCCATTGCTAGCACGACCCTACTACCAATCCATCGTGCCCGATGGCGCCACCTATTCCGCTGCCTCGCTCATCGTTAAAGCCAGTTGGGAACTCGGCGGAAAAGAGTTGCGCACCGCTGCGCTCAAGGCGTTGAACGTAGGCTACCCGATCCTGGATCAAGGCCCATTCTGGTACGCCACCCAGGTCAGCGCGATGAATAGCATCAAGTAAGGCGCTAGCTCAATTTGCATATTTAGAAATGGCTTGAGCCGTGATTTCGACGAACCGAAATCATCCGTTTCGATATAACGTGATCATTTATTTTTACAATGGTGCTCACCTTGCAAGGGAGTCGACATCACGACTGTCTCTAATGCAGCGCAAGCGGGCCATCCAACCAATTCTTCTGCTATCCCCTTTACCAAAATCAAACGTTCAGTAGTCCTTTCTCCCAAGAGTAACGTCCGTAGTTGGTCGCCCAAAACTGGAGCATAATCTGACTGTTGTCGGCCTCATTTTTAATAAGGTAATAACCGGACCGGTGGTTGAGAAAAATACTAATAATCATAAAGACAAGATCACATGACAAGCGTTTTCTATATTAATAAATGTCCGGACCCCTGGGTCTCATAACTAACTGTTAGGCAGCGAACATGGACAAAGACTTCTGGGATAAATCGGTCGAATTTCTGGTGCCGGTAGCATATGTAGTGGGTTTACTGGGCGCCCTAGCGATCTTGGGCTGGCAGGTATTCTATTGGCTCCGAACCAGCATTTGGATACCAGTCCCATTATATGAAGCCTTAGCTTACCTCGGCATCGATATAACAAGGGTTTACATGCCGACTGACTGGCAAGGGCTTGCGAAGGTAGTACAGTGGCTACTTGATGTTCCCCTGACCATTGCTGTGCCGATTACTTTTATTTCCCTTGCGCATATCTGGCAGGCAATCGTCTCCACGCCCAATAGCCATGCCTAAGAATTTGTTCGAGTCGCTCTTTGCGCTCGCTGGGACTGGCCGCCTGCGGCGTCCAGCCCTTTAACGCAAACGTTGGGCATTTGCATGGATCAATCCACCGCATTCCATCAACTAGGGCGCTTCGTTTTTCTGTTCCAGCACGTCGAGGCAGCGCTTACCGAACTGCTGGTGCTGATGGCACGTGCGGACGACGAAGCCATACGAATTCTGACTAATGAGCTCGAGTTCAGTCAGCGTGTCAAGACAACCGATGTCATGTTCGCGCGGTTTGTCGACCTTCGTAAGCCTGATGAGACCGCCAAAGCTGAGTTTCACAAACTGATGGTTGACGTCCTTAAACTCGGTGAAAGACGAAACGAACTTGTCCACTCCAAGTATGCCGCCTGGATCAATGCCGAAGGCTCTTATGGCCTGCTCCGACAGAACTCCGCGTTGCGGGCGAGTAAAGGATTTCGCGAAGATGGTGAAGAGGAACTGCTTCCTGAAGTGCTCGAAGGCGACGGCGATAAACTCGCCGTTGTGCTGCAAGCGCTGGAACGTTTTCGGTTTCGGGTCATCGACTGGGCATATCCAGAATAAAGGAGGCTAACCTATCCATCAACATGGACGCTGCGCGGTGAAGCCGCGCCGCGCCGGTTTCGTCAAACGTCCGTCTGTATTTCTAAGACCGCTCCCAGTACTTTCCGGACCAGTGAGCCCGACAGTTTGATTGTGATATGGCGGACAACTCAACACAGAAATGCTGATCACGCGAAATCAAAAATGGTAGTCATTGCGGCCGAAATACGCGTATCACTCGCCATCCACATAAAGCCAGCTTCCATTCACTCTCTCAAAACGGCTGATTTCGTGCAGCCGATGCGCGCGGTCGTTGAGCTTGTAACGTGCGACAAATTCCACGCATGCATGGTCGGCATCGATTATTTCGTGGCGCTTGATCGTTAAACCTAGCCACTTCGCGCCAGTTTGATCCGTTAAATCTAAATTCGCGGGGCGGGTGCTGGGGTGCCAGGTGGCGTTGAGATAGGCCGTGTTTTGTAGCGTGAAAGCAGTGTAGCGCGAGCGCATTAAAGCTTCAGCCGTGGGCGGGGTGGCGGCGCCGCTCAAGTAGGGTGCGCAGCAGGTGCTGAATGCATGCCCGCTGCCGCAGGGGCAAATAATTTCAGCGCTCAGGGGTAAAAAACCAACAGCTTATAACCTACGGCTTCTAAACCCACCAACTCTAGGGTGAGCTTGATCGGCAATTCGTCTTGGCTGGGCATGCCAGATTCGGGCTTGATCTTCGGTGGCAGATAATCGGCCGGCGTGAATTGACGGCGGGCGAGGGTTTGGTTGGTGCTGTCGGTGAGGGTGAGTTCCAAGCTCGGATAGGCTTGGCGATACGGGGCGAGATTGCGCAGGCTCGCGTTGAGGATGACGCCCCCGGGTCGCTCCGGCGCGCTTTGCAATTCGGAGGAGTCGAGTTTGATGAGATCGGCATTAGCCAGTAGCTCGATCTTGCAATGCAAGAGGCGGCACAGCGAAGTGAGTGCGGTTTTGCTTTCGGGGTAGTAGGCAGCCAGCTGGCTGCGCAGGAAATAAACCGACTGGCCCGCCAGCAACAGACATAACACCGCTATTCCCGCACCCCAGACGACGCCCCGCCAACGTGTGCGCTTTTCCTGCGTGCTGAGTTGCAGCTGCAGATCGTTGAGTTTCTCATGTAACTCGGGCGTGATATGCAAGCCAGACTTGGGGGTGTCATCGACTTCCTCGATCAACTCCGGGTGGGCGCTGGCAGCAATTTCGCGGTTGATTGCTTCCGCCTCGCGTTCAATCTGATCGTCAGTGGGAATCGGAAACGTGGCCGTCATTTGCTCAGAAATGGTCATGGGGCGCACATCATGCACATAAATTTCTGAGATCTCTGCTTGATCCAGCGCCGCTTCATCTTCAAGCTCGTCCATGAAATCATCTTCCGGGGGCGCCATCAAGCTCACGGTTTCGATCGGGGTGACGAGTGTCTCGTACGCATTGAACACATAGGCGCACTTACCACACCGTACTTTACCGGCATGCGCATCGAGCTGATCCGGTTTGACGCGGAATACCGCGTGGCAGGAGGGGCAAGTTGTTTGCATGGTGTCGATCATCGCCGTGTGCCGCTCAAGCAGGCCCAGCCTTCATCGATGAGGGCGGGATGCATAGTGAACCATTCACCGTAAAGGGCGCGCATTTCTTCCGCTTGTTCGGCCAGGATGCCGGACAGTACGATACGACCGCCCATCTGCACGCGTGACGCGAGCATGGGCGCTAGGACTTTGAGCGGATTGGATAGGATATTAGCGATCACGACAGCATATTGTGCACCAGGTACTGCATCCGGCAAATAGAAATGCGCGTCCACGTCATTGCGCGCGGCATTGTCGCGCGCCGATTGCACCGCTTGCGGATCGATATCGATGCCGATGACTTCTCCAGCGCCTAGCCGCTTTGCAGCGATGGCGAGGATGCCCGATCCGCAGCCGTAATCCAGCACCGATTCGCCACCGCGCAAATTCGCATCCAGCCATTGCAAGCACAGCCGTGTCGTGGGGTGGCTGCCGGTGCCGAATGCCAGACCCGGATCGAGCACGAGGTTGATCGCGGTGGTATCGGGGGCTGCATGCCACGACGGTACAATCCACAGCCGGTCGGAAATTTTAATTGGATCGAATTGCGATTGGGTTAAGCGCACCCAATCCTGCTCGGCGAGTAGTTCGATGTGATAAGGCGGTAACGATTGGATATCAGCGAGAACGCAGGCTTGTTGCAATATAGCGGCGATATCGGCATCGGTCTCGAATAGCGCGGTTACGAAGCTGTCGTTCCAGGCTTCCGCCAGACAACCTGGCTCGCCGAAGATCGGCTGCTCGGCATCGGTACCGGCGTGCGCGTCTTCTATGCTGACCGAGAGCGCACCCAACTCCATCAGGGCATCGCTCAACGCGGTGGCGGTGGCTGAATCGGCGGGGATTTTAAGAACTTGCCAGGGCATGCGTCAGGATTCAGGATTCAGGGGGCTGTAGGGGCGAGGCGTGCCTCGCCCACTCAAGCTTTCTTCAGTGCTTCGAGTTTATGCGTCAGGTAATGAATCGACGCACCGCCTTCGACAAAGGCGCTATCGGTCATCAAATCCTGATGCAGGGGGATATTGGTTTTAATGCCATCCACGATCATTTCAGACAGTGCGATGCGCATGCGCGCAATGGCTTGATCGCGCGTGTCGCCATAGGCGATGACTTTACCGATCATGGAATCGTAATACGGCGGCACGTAGTAATTTTGATACACATGCGAATCGACGCGAATGCCCGGCCCGCCGGGAGCATGGTATTGCGTAATGCGACCGGGTGAGGGCAGCGAAGTGTAAGGGTCTTCGGCATTGATGCGGCACTCAATGGCATGACCGCGGAACACGATTTCTTTTTGCTTGAAGCGCAGCTTTTCGCCAGCGGCGACGCGGATTTGTTCTTGGATGATATCCACGCCGGTGATCATCTCGGTGACCGGATGCTCCACCTGAACCCGCGTGTTCATTTCGATAAAGAAAAACTCACCATCTTCATACAAAAACTCGATGGTGCCGGCGCCGCGGTATTTGATCTTGCGACAAGCGGCGGCACAGCGTTCACCGATTTTGTCACGCAGCTTGGCGTTCAGTAAGGGCGCGGGCGCTTCCTCGATGATTTTCTGATGCCGGCGTTGCATGGAACAATCGCGCTCGCCCAGATAGATCGCGTTACCGTGTTCATCCGCCATCACTTGGATTTCGATGTGACGCGGGTTTTGCAGAAATTTTTCGAGATAAACCTCGGGGTTTCCGAACGCCGTGCCTGCCTCGGTTTTGGTCAGGGAGACGGAATTCAGCAGGTTCGCTTCGGTGTGCACCACGCGCATGCCACGTCCACCACCACCACCGGCGGCCTTGATAATCACCGGGTAGCCGACTTCCCTACCGATGCGCAGGATTTCGTCCGGATCATCCGGCAGCGCGCCTTCGGAGCCGGGTACGCACGGCACGCCGGTTTCGATCATGGCGCGCTTTGCGTTCACCTTGTCGCCCATCATGCGAA
>JAUXTZ010000377.1 GCA_030681095.1 Burkholderiales bacterium | reverse complement strand
AATCGAGGCGGTAGGGCGGATAGATCACCTGCACATAGCCGACATTGGACTGAATGGCGAGCACCAGGCCCAACGCGAGGGCGAAAATCGCCAACACCCAAATCAGCGGCCTCATCGGTTGCCGCGCTCCGGTACAAGTTTGATGTTGCGCACCGCATTCAGGCTGCCGGTGATGTCCGGCACGTCCACCCGCAGCTGGCTGGCCGAGAGTTGCTGCAAGGTGGCGAGTACGGCTTTGACCGCTTTGTCTTTATCGTCGTAATACTGGTGTATCCAGTTCTGTGCAGCTTTCAGATCGGCCTTGTAGCTCTTCTCGTCATGTGCGAGCAGCGACAGGCGTGCCGAGAGCAAACGCAGCTTGACGTTTTCCCGCGCGAAATAAGCTTGCTCGGGCGCTAACAGCGGCAGCTGCGCCTTATCCATATTTTGCACCCGTACCAGATTGGTGAAATCGTCCCAGGCTTCGTTCGCGAAGCGCTGCCACCAGTTCGCTTCGGGGGCTTTCTTGCCTGCTGTTTTTTTCTCGATCACGGCGGGTTTGCCTGGAAGCAGCGGTAAGGTGTCGGCTAGCTCGATCAGGCCGTCAAGCTTGAGCGTGAGCCCCGGCACATCGACAAAGGGCGCGGCGCGCAGGCGTTCGATGTCTTTGGTAATGGCTTTTCGCAGTGCAAACAACTGTGGGCGGTCGAGGCGCTGCAAACGGGCATCGGCGGTTTGCAGCGCAATCAAGGCGGCACGCACATTGCCGGCGAGCTGCAATTCGTGGCTGGCCGAGACTAGCAACTGCTCGATCTCCGCCACTGCCGCTTCGTCGCGACCGCGCGCCAATTCTTGATACAGCGCTTCTAGCGCGATTTGCTGGTTTTGCGATTCGGCGAGTTTCTGCTCCAGCACGCCGACTTTCACCTGCAACTCACGCGTGGACTCCTGCGCTTGGCCAGCGAGTAAACGCGATTCATTGCCGCGCGTATCGAAAGCCGTAAGGCGACGGGCCAACTCGTCGTTGAGATTCGTCATCTGGCGGTAAGTGATCAGCCATGCCAAGAGCGCGAGCACGATCGCGATCACACCCAGCGCGCGCGGTGCATTAAGCCAATTACTCAAGCGTGCGAGACGATGCTGGCGTATCGGGGCGGGTGGGTTCTCGGGTAGGTCGGGGATGTTGTCAATGTCGTTCATATAAGGCGAATTGTAGCAGCAGGGATGGGTTATGTAGCGCCGGCATCATGCCGGCATTACAACTTTCGTCTCGGATTTCATTTCGCACCACCCGGCCTACACGGTAAAATTACTGCCCATGTCCCAGCCTCGATACGCCACCCACCTCGTCACTTGGCAAGCCTCCGAACCCCAACTCCGTACCATCCGCACCGAAGTTTTCATCCATAAGCAGCATGTCCCCGCGGAATTGGAATGGGACGGCGAAGACCCCCGCGCCATTCATGCATTAGCCACCGACCTCAGCGGCAACCCCATCGGCACCGCGCGCCTGCTGCTACATGGCGAGCTGGCGCACATCGGCCGCATGGCGGTTTTGCCGGCTTGGCGCGGTCAGGGGGTGGGGGCGCGCCTGCTGCTGCTTCTAATGGATGAGGCCAGACAACGTGGTGCCGGCAGCGTGTTTCTCAACGCGCAAACTTACGCCGTGCCATTTTATGAGCGCTTCAACTTCGTGCGCGAGGGTACAGAATTTCTTGATGCCGGGATCCCGCACTACCGCATGACGCTTACCTTTGGGCATGAGGTTTGATGCGCACGGTTTCCCCGTGGCAACCTGAGCCCCGGTTCATGGTTGAATACCCGCATTCACGATAGACGCTCCCCACGCCTGCCCCTACAATGCGTGTTTTGCGGTGATGCGGTGTATCCCTTCCCATGACGGTGGTTCAAGAAAATAAATCTCCAGAAAGCGTGCAGGAATCTCTGCATGTGGTGCAGGAGTTGTTGCGCAAGCATGAGCTGGTGGAGTCGCTCGTGCATAAGCAGCATGGCCCGAAGCACGATCTGGTCGAATCGCTGGTGCACAAGCAAAACCTCGCCGAGCTGCGAGCAAAGCTGGATGAACTGCATCCCGCCGACGTTGCCTATATTCTGGAATCGTTGCCCCTAGACCAACGCTTGTTGGTATGGGACTTAGTCAAGGCCGAGCGCGACGGCGAAATCTTGCTCGAAGTCTCCGACGCGGTACGCGAGACGCTGATCGAGTCCATGGATTCGGAAGAGCTATTGGCCGCGGCCGAGACGCTCGATACCGACGAGATCGCAGACTTGGCGCCCGATCTGCCGCAGGATGTGATCGAGGAATTGCTGCAATCCCTCGACGCCCGCAACCGTGCGCGCCTGCAATCGGCCATGTCCTATGAAGAGGATTCGGTCGGCGCGCTGATGGATTACGACATGGTTACGCTGCGCGACGACATTACGCTCGAAGTCGCGTTACGCTACCTGCGTCGGCTGGGCGAGTTGCCGGATCAGACCGACAAGTTGTTTGTGGTGGATCATGAAGATGCGCTCAAAGGCGTGCTGCCCCTGAAGCGGCTGCTGATCCACGACGCGGATGCCCTGGTGAGCGCGGTGATGGTGGATGATGTGGTGCTGTTCCACCCCGAGGATGAAGCCCACGACGCGGCGCAGGCATTCGAGCGTTACGACTTGGTGACGGCGCCGGTGATCGATGCGAATAACCATCTGATTGGGCGCCTGACGGTGGACGTGGTGGTGGACTACATTCGCGACGCATCGGAATCAGAAAAACTGGGCCTGGCCGGCTTGCGCGAAGAGGAGGATTTATTCGCCTCGGTGTGGAAATCGGTGCAAA
>JAUXTZ010000375.1 GCA_030681095.1 Burkholderiales bacterium | reverse complement strand
CACCAGGCCTGACATGCCGATCAAAGTGCTGCACATCAGCAGCGGATCGAAGCCCAACAGCGTGAACAAACCGGCGAACAGAAGCGTGCCGAAGATAATCCAAGTCGCGGTATTCGCCAACTCCACTTGTGCTGGCCAGAGCTGCCGCGCCAAGCGCCGCATCAGCATCACCCCGGCGAACGCAAGCAATGATGGCACTAAGCGCGGCCACCACTCGTTGACGCCGAACACGGCCCACCCCGCATGGATCAACCAAAACAACAACGGCGGCTTGTGGCTATAGGGCTCGCCATTCAAATAAGGCACCAGAAAATCGCCGCGATGCCACATCTCCCACGCTACCGCGAGGTAGCGCGTCTCGTCCACCGGCCACAGCGGGCGCAGAAAGAGCGCGGCGAGCGCGAGTGCGGCCCAGCCGAATAGTAGGGTAACGAGGTAGCGATCTTGTTTGAGTAGGCGCATAGAAATTTAAAAATCAAAAAACAAATTAACCGCCTTGTGCCGCCTCAGGATCCAACTCCGCATCCACTTCCGCACCCAAAGTATGGCCGTGGCGATATTTGCGATACAGCCAGACGCCGATCACACCCGACACCAGAAACAGCAGCACCGCGACGCCGATGCGCAGCGCCGGATCGACGTTGACACCGCTGCCGACCAAGGCAAATACCAGGGTCTGCGGAATATAGCCAATCAAGGAACCCAGGAAAAACGGCAAGGCGCGCACACTGGTCACGCCCGCCGCTAGATTGGTGGCCAAGTTGTTGCCGATCGGCAGCAAGCGGATCAGCAAGGTCATGGCAAACGGACTCCAACTGAGAAAATCGTCGATACGCTGAATACGTGCACCGAAGCGCGCTGTGATGAAATGCCGCCCAATCCAGCGCGCGTAGAAGAAGGAAACTATGCAGCCCGAAATGACCGCAGCCAGTGTCAAAACCGTACCGAAGACAAAACCGAACGCATAGCCGCCGAGGAAACTAATGAGCTGGCGCGGCATGGCGAGCGCGGCAGCGAGTGCACCGACACCGATAAACAGCAGCTCGCCGTTCAATCCTTTGCCGCGAATTTCCGCGTCGACCCACGCTTGATTGATGCTGGCGCCGAAATGGGTGACTTCGAGTACATAGCCCAGGGCAACCAGTGACGCGATGAAAATCAAGCCGCGCAGAATGGCGCGCGCTTGCATCAGCGAGAAACCTCGCTCACTTGCGGGCGGCGCATGCGGCGTTGCAGCCACATCACGCCGAAGATATCGACGATGCCGACCCACAGCCGGTTATGCAAACCGTAATTGGAAACCCCACGCGTGCGCGGCCGATGATTGACCTCGACCGAGATGGTCTCACCGCCATTGCGTCGCACCAGCGCAGGCAGGAAGCGATGCATGTGATTAAAGAAGGGCAATTGCAAATACACCGCGCGCGGAATGAGCTTAAGACCGCAGCCGGTGTCGGGCGTGGCGTCACCCAGCATGCGCGAGCGCACGCCGTTGGCGATGCGCGAAGACAGGCGCTTCAACCAAGTATCTTTGCGTTGCTTGCGCCAGCCGGCGATGAGTTGCAACTGCTTCGGCTGCGCCGGGTCGCGCGCCACGGCGAGTAAATTCGGAATGTCGGCCGGATCGTTTTGCCCGTCGCCATCGAGGGTGGCAATCCACTCGCCAAGGGCCACGCGTACACCGCTGATCACCGCTCCGCTTTGGCCGCAGCTTTGCGCATGGGTCAACACGCGCAGCCGAGGAAATTCGCGCATCGCCTCCAACAGGATTGAAGGCGTGCGATCGGTGCTGCCGTCGTCGATGTAGATCACTTCGTATTCGCTCTTGCCTTCTAGCGCGGCGCGAATCTCGGTTAGCAGCGGCAGGATGTTTTCCTGCTCGTTTTTAACCGGGACGATAACGGATAATTCCATGAACTGATTTACTTGACGTTATTAAAAGTGAAGTTGGCGTAGCTGACCTCGGCCACGCGGAACCATTGAAACTGATCGTTGCGGAAGCGCGCCCAAGGTTCGTAAATCTTTTTGAATGCGGGATTCTTAGCCGCCTCTTCGCTATAGATCTCCTCCGCCACCTTGAGCGCGGCCTGCATCATGTCTTGTGGAAAGGCATGCAGCTTGGCGCCGCCCTTCAGCAGGCGCCCGAGCGCGGCGGGATTTTTCGCATCGTATTCGGCCAGCATGTGCAGGTTGGCCTCCGCCGTCGCCACATCAAACGCCTCGCGATATTGTGCCGGCAATTTCTCCCATTCTTTCGCATTGACGAGGAAAGACAGGTTCGGTCCACCCTCCCACCAACCCGGGTAGTAGTAGTGCTTGGCCACTTTGTAAAAGCCCAGCTTCTCGTCATCGTACGGCCCGACCCATTCCGCGGCGTCCAACGTGCCTTTTTCCAAAGCGGGATAAATGTCCGCGCCCGCCAGGGTTTGCGTCACTACGCCTAAGCGCGACATGATTTCGCCACCGATGCCGGGGATGCGCATCTTCAGCCCTTTCAGGTCGGCGAGGCTTTTGATCTCCTTGCGGAACCAGCCGCCCATTTGCGTGCCGGTATTGCCGCCGGGGAAATTCACGATGCCGTATTGTTTATACAAATCGCGCATCAGGGCCAGCCCGCCGCCGTAATAAAACCAGGCGTTCTGCTGGCGCGCGGTAAGACCGAACGGCATCGCAGTATCGAACACGAAAGCTTTGTTTTTGCCGGCGTAGTAATAGCTCGCGGTGTGGCCGCATTCCACCGTGCCCTGGCTCACTGCGTCTAACACTTGCAGCCCCGGCACGAGTTCGCCACCGGCAAACACGCGAATCTGGAATTTATTATTGGTGAGCGCAGCGACGCGCTTGGCCAACAACTCGGCCACGCCGTAGATGGTGTCGAGGCTCTTGGGGAAGCTGGAAGCGAGGCGCCATTTTATTTCTGGCTCGGTGGACGCGATGGCGGATGAGGAAAACGATGCGCCCACGGCCAGACCCGCACCTGCGCGTTTTAAGAAGTTGCGACGTTCCATTATTTCCTCCTTTTCGCGATCACTCGGCCTATTCGCCGGCAATAGTCATATTTTCAATCAAGATCGATCCGGTCTGACGCGCGCCGCGCACCACAACATCGTTGCCCACCGCCACAATCTGTTTAAACATATCCTTCAAATTGCCCGCAATGGTGATCTCTTCCACCGGATACTGAATCTCGCCATTTTCCACCCAGAATCCCGCCGCGCCACGTGAGTAATCACCCGTGATCGCGTTGACGCCTTGGCCCAACAACTCGGTCACCACCAGGCCACGCCCCATTTTTTTAAGTAGTGCGGCGAAATCGAGGTCGCTGGTATCGATGATCAAGTTATGGTTACCGCCCGCGTTGCCGGTGGTCTGCATGCCGAGCTTGCGTGCCGAATAGCTGGAGAGAAAATAGCCTTGCAGCACGCCATCTTTGACCACCGCGCGATCGCCGGTGGTGACACCTTCGTTATCGAACGGCGCGCTGGCCAAGCCTTGCTTCAAATGAGGGCGTTCGACGATCTGTATGAAAGGCGAGAAGATTTGCGTACCCAGGCTATCCAGCAGAAACGAGCTCTTGCGATATAAACTGCCGCCGCTCACCGCGGAGACGAAACTGCCCAATAAACCTGCGGCAATCGACGCCTCGAAAATCACCGGCGCTTGCATAGTCTTGAGCTTCTTCGCGTCCAGGCGACGCAACGTGCGCTCACCTGTGATGCGGCCCACGGATTCGGCGCGCTCCAATGCGCTGGCTTGGCGCGCGGTGGTGTACCAATAGTCGCGCTGCATGCCGGCATCCGATTCGGCGATCACCGCGCACGAAATGCTGTGGCGCGAAGTGGGGTAGCCAGCGATAAAGCCTAAGCTGTTGCCATAGACGAAAATCGATTCCTGCGTGGAAACGGAGCCGCCCTCGGAATTATTGATGCGCGGGTCAACCGCCAGCGCAGCGGCTTCACACGTTTGCGCCAATTCGATGGCCTGTTCCACCGGCAGATCCCATGGGTGATACAAATCTAGATCGGGTATGTCGCGCGCCAGCCGATCGGCTTCGGGCAGGCCGGCGAATTCATCCTCGGCGGTGTATTTGGCGATGGTCAGGGCTTTTGCCACGGTATCGCGGATTGCCTCGGCGGACAGATCCGAAGTGCTGGCATGGCCGCGCTTTTGACCGAAATAACAGGTGACACCCAAGCCTTTATCGCGGTTGTATTCGATGGTCTCGACTTGATTCAGCCGCACCGTCACATTTTGGCCAAAGCCTTGGTTTACCTCCGCCTCGCACGCAGTGGCACCTGCGGCTTTAGCTTGGGTCAAGATGTCTTGCGTGATTTGCTGGAGCTGGTCGATCGAGTAGGAAAAACGGCTGGGTTCCACGAATGTCGTCTAAGGCTAGGTTGGGGAAAGCGGTTATCATAGCAATTTTAGCCCGCACGGCGAAATCCGCATGTCCGCACCTACCCCCTTAGAAGACGACGAAGACGAAGTTAGCAAATCCCAGCGCAAGCGCGACAGTACCGCCTTGCAGAAGCTTGGCACAACGCTGGTTTCGCTTAAATCCAGCCAGATCGAGCAACTCCACTTGCCCGAAGCCTTGCTCGATGCGGTGATAGAAGCCAAACGCCTGACTAAAAACGAAGCTATCCGGCGCCAAATGCAATTCATTGGGCGCATCATGCGCAGCGTGGATGCAGCACCGATCCAAGCGCAGATCGATGCTTGGAACGGCTTGAACGATCAGGAAACCGCCAAGCAACATCAAATCGAGCGCTGGCGCGATCGTTTAGTCGAGGATGACGCAGCATTGGCGGAATTCATCGCGCAGTTTCCAGCCTGCGATGCCCAGCCCTTGCGCACGCTGATTCGCAACACACGTAAAGAGCGCGCACTGAATAAACCCTTGGCAAATTATCGCGCGCTGTTCCGCATGTTGCGCGAGATCATGCAAAGCGCGCCTCCCGCAGACAGCTAAGCTGTTCGACCGTAATATGACGAATCTTTCACGCAATTGCGATTGCGCCGCTCCCCTACTCTGTTTTAAGGTACGGCACCTATGACGCAGGATTTTATTGTTGGTTTGGTCAGCGTGAGCGATCGCGCCAGCCTGGGCATCTACGAAGATAAAGGTCTGCCCGCCTTGCAAGATTGGCTCGCCGCCACCATTCAGTCCCCATGGCATGCCGAAACGCGGCTTATCCCCGATGAACGACCGCTCATCGAGCAAACTTTGATCGATCTGGTGGATGTGATTCACTGCAATTTAATCCTAACCACCGGCGGCACGGGTCCGGCACCGCGCGATGTCACGCCGGACGCCACCCTCGCCATCGCGGAACGCGTATTGGATGGCTTTGGCGAGCAAATGCGTGCGGTGAGCTTGAAATATGTGCCCACGGCAATCCTCTCGCGCCAAGTCGGGGTAACACGAGGTAAGTGCTTGATTTTGAATTTGCCGGGGCAACCTAAGGCGATCAAGGAAACATTGGATGGGGTATTCGCGGCGGTACCTTACTGCATTGACCTGCTGGGGGGGCCGTATATTGAAACCCGTGACGAAGTGCTGAAAGCATTTCGGCCAAAATCAGCGCAAAAACCGACATAAAGTGGACATAGATGTCGGATTACTGCCCCAGGCCGTCACCCCCGTGGTCGGTTGTGAGCTTTGATTAACGCTTGACAAGCCAAGGAACATCAGAAATTTTGTCAACATTAACAGAAACTAAGCTAAAGTCTGGGGAATCGTCCAGACAAATGGCATATTCTTTGCGTCGGATAAAGGCCTAGCAAGCAAAAATGGATAAGGAGGCGGAAATGTTAGGTATTCTCGCCAAGCCCGCGGAGCGGCGGCAACGGCAATCAACTGTGGGACAGCACACCATTGTGTCAGTCGAAGCGCGGCTCGGCCTGCAACACATGTGCGCCGATCCCTTGGGCGAGGCGCTCAATAGCGTGCAAATGGGCATGCAGAAATTCAAGATCCGGCTCACGCGCGATGCAAACCACGCGCAATCCGCCAATCTTCTCATCCGCAAAATGTACTCTTGGCGCGGCTACACCACGGCTGCCACGCCAGTAGCCCACACCCCCAATAAAATATGCCTCTCGGTTTTTTTCGCCGAGCAAACGATCGGCACCCTCACGGTGGGCCTCGACGCAGCCGAAGGACTCTCGGCCGACGCCATGTACCAAGATAGGATCGACCCTTTGCGCAAAGCGGGCCGCATAATATGCGAGATGACCAAGCTCGCGGTGGACTCTAACGTGCGCTCGCGCAAAGTGCTGGCCTCTTTATTCCATATCGCCTACATCCACGCCCGCTATCTCAACGGCAGCACCGATCTTCTGGCCGAGGTCAATCCGCGCCACGTCGCGTTCTACGAGCGCATGCTCGGCTTCCAGCAACTCGGAGAAGAGCGTCACTGCGAGCGCGTCAACGCGCCGGCGGTGCTGATGCGGGTCGAGACCGCTTACATGGATGCGCAAATCCGTAAATTCGGCGGCCAAGCCGAGGCGGTTAAGGGCGAAAAATCGATCTATCCCTACTTTTTCAGCAAATCGGACGAAATCGGTATCGCCCAGCGCCTGTTGGAAAACCACCAATAACGCCCCTTCCCCGCGTGGTATGCCGCCGTTGCGGCTGCCTCGTTCATAGCTAGGCCGATCCAAGCCATTGGCATAGCCAACTTGTTCCCGCGCTTGCCCGGGTACGTCCCTTGCTTTAGTATTCGTCAACATTACGCTATTTTCATAATTCTCCTGGTACCACCATGTTCGACTTTAGCGGGCTCATCAACGCGATCTTGCGCAAAAAATCCGATGACCCGGTAGGCGATTTAAAATCGGCCACCATTTGGGTTCAAGAGTTGCCGCTCGCGGATATCCACAATGCGCAAATTGAGATTGTGCGCGCGCTCTCCAGCATCAACGAAAACAAAAAAATGCCGCTCAAGGAGCGGATTCGGGTCTGCATGTATCTGAATGAGAAGGCGCGCGCACTGCAAGACAATCTGTGCCACGACTATTTAGTCACGATGGAAGATGAGAAAGCTCCCGAGCGCGCCTATTTGCATACGATTCTGGCGTTCTGGGATGAAATGGCCGTGGCCTATCAAATCTGCATCCGCAGCTTCGCCCAAGACCCTAGCGCTAAATTGTGGCCGACCATCCACATCCTCACCGCGCGCGCCCTGTATCACTTCGCGATGCAAGCCAAATGGGCGTATCTACGCTATATGCCGGTTGAAGGCGCGGTATGGCGCAATCTGCATCGCCTCTATCTCTTCGCCGAGCGCGAGAATTTCGAGAAAACACCGGTTAAGTTATTTCCAGATAGCAGCGACGAAACCTCCTGCCTATCCGAATACCTGCAACCCATGATGCTTATGCTCGCCAATCCGGAGAGTTTGCAGCCGCAACAAATCAATCAGGTGGATGGTTGGCTCGATACCTGGGCCAAGAGCGTCAGCCTGGAAATGGAATTCCGCCCGCATCGCCAGTTGTATGCGGTGAACCTCGGCGATACCAAGCCGGCGCGCTCCCTGCGCCGCAATATGCTGGGCGAAAAATACCGCTACTGGGGCGTCGGCCTGCTGCTGGTGACCATCGAAAAGACCATCGAACACTTGAAAGGCGGCGAATTACCAGCGCGCTTAGGCTTGGGCGAGGATTGTCGCTTGCCGCTATGCCTCGAATTGATTGAGCTGGTGAAAAACCGCTGGGCAAAGAAAGATGTGCAGCGCAAACACGAGCGTAAGCCAAACGTCAAAGTCGTACATGTCGTGCAAGGCTTAGGCGACATCCTGTCCCAGCTCAAACCGGGTGCAAAAATTCAACGCAAGCCCAAGGGTGAAATGATCGGCTACCAAGTCATGGGCTATACCGTCGGCGGTTCGCCGATGGATATGAATACGCAGGGCAACAATGATCTATTTGAGCCCGCGCTGGAACAATGGATCATGGAAAATGAAAGCGCCTCCGGCTACGGCGTCACCTTCAACCCGAGCGGTCACAAGGGCCTCAAAATCGGTTCGCTGATCGGGCTCAAGCCGGAAAGTAGCCGCCATTTTCTAATTGGCGTCATCCGCCGCATCAACAAGAACCCAACGAGCAAGACCTATGTCGGTATTGAAACCTTAAGCCAGTCGCCGATTCCAGTCGAATTGCATTCTCTTTCCAATGGTGACAGCCGCGCACAGCGGGCGAGCGCAGTGTATTTGTTGGAAATGCCGCAAGCCCAAGTGGCACGCAGCCTGCTCCTCGCACGCCAGGACTATGAGCCGGGCCGTCTGCTGCAACTCAAGGCACAAGGCAAGGCTTACACCATCCGCCTGCAAAATGCGCTAGAAGAAGCAGAAGACTATAGCCGCGTGCCATTCGACGTGCTCGCGCGGCATCATTAAATTTATATCCAGAAAAAACTATTCGCCACGGGGGCACGGGGTTAAATAGTTTTTTGCTTCAAACGAAACTCAAATGCTCTCCTACCGCGCACCGCTCGAAGTCGAAACCGGCACCCCGCCTGACGCCAGCGTCATCTGGCTGCACGGCTTGGGCGCGAATGGTTTTGATTTTTTGCCCATCGTCGATGAGTTGGCGCTGGCCCATCTACCGCCGACGCGCTTTATCTTTCCGCATGCCGCTGAACAGCCCGTCACCTTGAATGGCGGCTATGTCATGCCCAGTTGGTATGACATCATCGGTTTGCATGCGGACGCACTCGAGGATGAAGCGGGCATCCGCGCATCCATGGCTTATCTCAATCGCTTGATCGAACGTGAGTTGCAACGCGGTATCGCCTCTCAGCGCATTGTGCTCGCCGGCTTCTCCCAAGGCGGCAATATCGCCTTGAATGGCGCACTGCGTTATCCCCAGCCGCTCGCTGGCGCGTTGATCTTGTCTTCGTACTTGGGCTTGAAAGACTGCTTAGCGGCGGAGGCCAGTGCCGCCAATCGTGCATTGCCGATCTTCATGGCGCATGGCACTGCAGATGACATCGTGCCCTATGTGCTCGCTGATGGCTCGCGTGCAATTTTGACCCAACTCGGCTACCGGGTGGAATGGCACGAATATGCGATGCCGCACACGGTGTGCGCGCAAGAAGTGGGGGATATCGGGAATTGGCTGGCTAAGGCGCTGGCTGTGTAAGTTGAAACTCGCGAAGCGAGCCTGCGTCCCTCTCTCCCGCTTGCGGGAGAGAGTTAGGAGAGAGGGAAACGGTCATGACGAATTTCATTTTCGGGGGCTGCCATTGTCATGACCGTTAGCCGCGGTTTTCGCCAGCACGTCGAATGAGGCGCGCAGCCAGTCGTCGCCGCGCTCCACAGCTTGTTTCAAACTGATGTGATAGGTAAAGCCCTTTGCATTGAACCAGAGCTCGCGCCCCTTGGCGTATTCCGCGCTTTGCAAAATCAGCGAATCCACTTGATTCCCCGTTTGATCGGCTTGCGCCGCCTTGAGGTAGAGCGTGGGGATCGGCATCACAAAGCCGACCGAATCGATACCCTCGATGCTCAACGGCCGGTTTTCAGATTTATCCGCGCGCAACAGCAGTGCGGTTGGTCGTTCAGCAATCACTTCGATGCCTACATACTGCTGATTGAGGCTGATACGCCGCATGCGGCGGATCACGCCCACGTTCCAGTGACCTTTTTTCTCCGGTTTCAGTCCGACCAATTTGCCGAGCCGCACCCAATCGTCGGCTTGATCGTTGATGTTCGCGCCGTAACCGCCTTCGCTTTCGTTCTCCATCACCCAGCGCTCATGCGCGATGATATGTTCTATTTTTTCTTCATTGCCTTGGCCGAGCTTGTTCTGCGTACGTTGGGTGACAAAACCATAGAGACGCACGTCCAACATTTCTGCATAGCTGATATCGCCCGTACCGGATGTGTTCACTGAACTTACTACGCGCGCGTTGTCAGCGCGCACATTCAGGCTGATATCGTTTAGGCCGCGCACTACTTCGATTGATTGCATGGCGTTCTTGCGCTCGAATGCGCGCTGCACACGTTTGACCCCGGTGGGCGACCAAAAATAGGCGATACGTTCCAGCAATTCCAGGCAAGTCGGCAGCTTGCAATCTTCTGTTAACCCCAGCCTGACTGGCAGCACCCCTGCCGTGAGTTGATCGCGCAGATGATCGAGCTTTTCCTTCAAACCGTAGGTATCCCAATAGCGCAGATTTTCCTGTGGCACGACCCGGCGCACCCGATGCGCCCCGCGGTTTTCATTCAAGTCGAGATAGAACGTATGTTGCGTCGGCTTGAACTCGCGCTCTATGTGGATATCTTTAATCAACATCGGCAACCAGCGCTCGATCAGAGACAGCTGACGCGGCGCTAAGCTGCCGGTGTTCAGCGTTTCCAGCATCAGCGCTTGCAAATAGAGATCGGCGATGGAGGTTTCCAGCCCCTCCGCATAAAGTTTCAGCGGTTGACGCTCGAACTCTTCGTACTCTGCGAAGTGATACAGATTGTGCAGCCGCTTCCATAATTTTGGATTGGCCTGGGTGTAGCGGTAATAACTCCATTTCGCATCCAAGGCGAAATAATTTACCGCGCGCGCGGTCAATAGCGGGATCGATGGTCCGATGCGGCTACCCGTCGGGTTGCCGATATATTCCATCAGGTGACCATGGTAGGCGCGCAAAATTTCCTGGTAATACACCAGCACCGTATTCCATAGCCGGCTTTCCATCGTGCGCGACATGCGGGGATTTTGCAGATATTGATCGCGCAACGTTTCCAGCGCTTCCTGCGCGCCTTGATCCAGCGCGGTGAGCACGGCCAAGCGCTCTTTCGTGGTTGGCAGCCCCTGATCACAGTATTCCTTGATCTGCTTTACCACCGCTTCGATCGTCTCGACGGCATCGCCCATAGGCAATTCTTCCATCCAGCGTGTGATGGAGTGCAAATTCGTGAGCGGCGGAATGGGCTTACGCCCAATGGTAGCGAGGAATTTCAACATGGTT
>JAUXTZ010000373.1 GCA_030681095.1 Burkholderiales bacterium | reverse complement strand
TATGGCGGCGATGCGACACTCGTCGCCAAGATTGAATCACTCCGCGCCGCTGGCGAGATCGTGGTAGTGGAGCTGCCGGGGCAAGAGGCCTACCGCAGTGAAGCAAATTGTGATCGGATGTTGGTCAAAACCAACACCGGTTGGGAGGTAAGACAACAATGAACATAGGCGGGGAAAAATGAAGAACGTCGTAGTTATCGGCACCCAATGGGGCGATGAAGGCAAAGGCAAAATCGTCGATTGGCTGACGGATCACGCCCAGGGCGTGGTGCGCTTTCAAGGCGGCCACAACGCCGGCCATACCCTGGTGGTCGCCGGCAAAAAAACCGTGCTGCACCTGATCCCCTCCGGCATTTTGCGCGACAACGTGCGCTGCTATATCGGCAACGGCGTGGTGGTGTCCCCCAGCGCGCTGATGGAAGAACTGGAAATGTTGGAAAAAGCCGGCGTGGATGTGCGCAGCCGGCTGATCATTTCAGAAGCTTGCCCGCTGATCCTGCCGCACCATGTGGCGCTGGATCAGGCGCGTGAAATCGCCAAGGGCGCGAGCAAGATCGGCACCACCGGGCGCGGCATCGGGCCGGCGTATGAGGATAAAGTCGCGCGGCGCGCGATTCGCATGCAGGAGCTATTTCACCGTGAGCGTTTCGCCGCCAAGCTGGGCGAAGTGCTCGATTATCACAACTTCGTGCTGAAAAATTATTTCAACGCGCCGATAGTCGATTTCCACAAAACGTTGGACGAGACCATGGCCTTGGCCGAGCGTATTAAACCGATGGTGGGCGATGTGCCGCGCCAACTGTATGAAGCCAACAAGGCCGGCAAGAATTTGCTGTTCGAAGGCGCGCAAGGCACGCTGCTCGACATTGATCACGGCACCTACCCTTTCGTAACCTCCTCCAACTGCACCTCCGGCGGCGCCGCCACCGGCGCGGGCGTGGGCCCGCATACTTTGCATTACGTGTTGGGTATTACCAAGGCCTACACCACGCGCGTCGGCTCCGGCCCGTTCCCGACCGAGTTGTTCGACGATATCGGCAAACATCTGGCAGAGAAGGGGCATGAAGTCGGCTCCACCACCGGCCGTGCGCGTCGCTGTGGTTGGTTTGATGCCGCTGCATTGAAGCGTTCGATTCAGATCAACGGCGTATCCGGACTATGCGTGACCAAACTGGACGTGCTGGACGGCATGGAAACGCTGCGTTTGTGCGTGGGTTATAAACTCAAAAGCGGCACCAGCGACATTCTGCCGGTAGGCGCGGAAACCTTGGCCGAATGCGAGCCAATTTACGAAGACATGCCAGGCTGGACCGAGAGCACCGTGGGCATTCAGCACTACGAGAAATTGCCGAAAGCGGCGCAAAATTATCTCAAGCGCATGGAAGCATTGTGTGAAGTGCCGGTGGATATCATCTCGACCGGCCCTGACCGCGAAGAAACGATTGTGATGCGTCACCCGTTTGAATAAAGAAAAAGGGCGGTTCATTTGAACCGCCCTTTTAATTTCGAGACTTGGTAATTTGGTGCCCGGAAGAGGACTCGAACCTCCACAGTGTTGCCACCGCATGGACCTGAACCATGTGCGTCTACCAATTCCGCCATCCGGGCTGGAAGAGCGCGAATTTTAAAGGAAATACTTAATTTGTCAACGAAACATAAAACACCGAAGTTAGCTGCGATCCGTTTAAAGGACCCGCATTTCGAACGCGAGCAGGCTAAATATGGCGATGCGCTACCCAGCCGCGAATACATGCTGGAGCTGCTTGCGCAGCAAGGCGTGCCGATGCAGCCCGACGAATTTGCGCAGCTGCTAGCGATTCGGCCAGACGAAATAGAATTCTTCTCGCGCCGCATCAGCGCGATGGAGCGCGCCGGCCAACTCATGCGCAACCGCAAGGGCGCCTTGTGCATGGTCGAGAAGCTGCATTTGATCCCCGGCATCGTACAAGGCCACCCAGACGGCTTCGGCTTTTTGGTTCCAGATGCGGGGGGAGATGATTTATTCCTCTCCTCGCGCGAGATGGAAAGAGTGTTACACGGTGATCGTGTTGTAGCGCGCCAAATTGGCCTCGACCGACGCGGCCGACCCGAAGCGGCGATTGTCGAAATATTGCAACGCGCAAATACCAGAGTGGTTGGGCGTCTGGTCGAGGCGCGCGGCATCGCATTAGTGGTGCCAGAGAATAAACGCATTAACCAAGATATTCTGGTCGAGCCGGGTGTGAAGCACAAAGCCAAGCCCGGCCAAGTGGTGATCGTCGAGATTATTAAACAGCCAGATCGTCATGCGCAGCCGATTGGCCGCATCGTGGAAGTGCTAGGCAATTACGCCGACCCCGGCATGGAAATCGAGATCGCCTTACGCAAACATGATTTGCCGCATGTTTTCTCCGATGAGATTGAGCGCTTAGCAAAAAAATTCCCCAAGGGTGTGCGCAAGCTTGACCTTGAGGGACGCGAAGATGTACGCGACCTGCCGCTGGTCACCATCGACGGCGAGACCGCCCGCGATTTCGACGATGCCGTATATTGCGAGAAAAAATTGCGCGGCTGGCGTTTGCTGGTCGCCATCGCTGATGTCAGCCACTATGTCACGCCGGGTGATGCCTTGGATGTAGAAGCCTTGAGCCGGGGCAACTCGGTGTATTTCCCGCGCCGCGTGATTCCGATGCTGCCGGAAGAGCTATCCAATGGCCTGTGCTCGCTCAATCCCGAAGTGGATCGGCTGTGCATGGTGTGCGATATGGATATCTCTAGTAGTGGCGAGATCAAGCAATACCGTTTCTATCCAGCTGTGATGCACTCGCATGCGCGCCTGACCTACAACAAGGTATGGGATATGTTGCAGGAGCCCAAGGGTGCATTGGCAAAGGAATACGCCGGGGTACTGCCGCATGTGCAAGAGCTGTACAAGCTGTATCAAGCCTTGGCCAAAGCGCGCGGCAAGCGCGGCGCGATCGATTTCGAAACCATCGAAACCCAGATGATTTTTAACGAGCAAGGGAAGATCGAACGCATCCAGCCCACCGTACGCAATGACGCGCACCGTTTGATCGAAGAATGCATGCTCGCAGCCAATGTGTGCGCCTCGGATATTTTGCAGAGCAATAACCATCCGGCTTTGTACCGCGTGCATGCAGGCCCGAAG
>JAUXTZ010000369.1 GCA_030681095.1 Burkholderiales bacterium | reverse complement strand
GACCATTCCTAGTCTCGATCATCTCGACACGGTGCTGGTATTCGGTCTGGTGTTCGTGGTGGCGGGCTTGGCCTTCAAGCTCGGCGTGGTGCCGTTCCATATGTGGATTCCGGACGTGTACCACGGCGCACCGACGGCGGTGACCTTATTCATCGGCTCGGCGCCGAAGATCGCCGCGTTCGCATTTGTGATGCGGCTCCTGGTGGACGGCTTGGGCGGTCTGGTTGCGGATTGGCAGCCGATGCTGGTGCTGATGGCGATGCTGTCGATGGCGATCGGCAATATTGCCGCCATCGCGCAGACCAATTTGAAACGCATGCTGGCGTATTCGACCATCTCGCATATGGGCTTTCTGTTGCTGGGCTTTCTCGCCGGCAGCGAAAATGGCTATAGCTCGGCCATGTTCTATGTGCTGGTCTATGTGCTGATGAGCCTGGGTGGCTTCGGCATGATTTTGCTGCTGTCGCGTGCCGGCTTCGAGGCGGATCAGTTGGAAGATTTCAAAGGCCTCAATCGCCGCAGCCCATGGTATGCCTTCATGATGCTGCTGTTGATGGTATCCATGGCCGGCATTCCGCCCACGGTGGGTTTCTTTGCCAAACTCTCCGTGTTGCAAGCCGCGCTGCAAGCGGGTTACTTGTGGCTGGTGATATTCGCGGTGCTGATGTCGGTGATCGGTGCGTTCTATTACTTGCGCATCGTCAAGCTGATGTATTTCGATGAGCCAACCGATACCGCGCCGATTGCATCGCATGCCGACATGCGCGTGCTCCTTAGCGTCAACGGCCTAGCGGTGCTTGCGCTGGGTATTCTGCCGCAGCCGCTCATGGCGCTGTGTACTAACGCCATTCAGCAAATGTTATAAAAAAAGCCCATTCGACTTCTGCCGAATGGGCTTTGGTGTTTCAGCTGAGTAATTACGCTGCTTTCATGTATTTCGCTTTGGCTGCTTTCGCTTCTTTCGCCTGCTCCGGGTCATACGCCATGCCTGACCAGAGCATCTGATACGCAATCTCCTCGTTGCCGTTTTCGCACAGATCCAGTACGCGCTGAAACAGCGGTTGGAAAGTGTCGCTGCGGTGCGATGCCTCGTGCTGCTCCATGGTTTGCCAGAAGGTCACGATCAGCGCTTCTTTGCCTTTCAGCGGACTCACCACGGTTTGGCCCACGGTCGAACCTTCATTCGAAATCGCACCGGTATTCATCATCACGAAGCCGCCGACAAAGCCGGTTTCGGAGTGAAAGGTTTTCACGTTTTCACACAATTCCGCAACGCGCTCTTCCAGGTCTTCTACGCTATATTCAGGCTTCAGAATCACACGGTTTACGGTCACAATCCCGTCGGGGGCAAAACCAGAAATCAAGCTACTCATTTTCGACTCCTTTAGTAAATTAGCTAAAACTAATATATAAGTCCCTAAAAAAGCTCGATAATTTGCCAACCGTTAGTTGACTAATTTAATCAAGCATGTAAAAAAGTATATCATTAATTACTTAAATGGCAAGATAAAAAATATGGCAAATAAAGACCTTACCGAACATGAGATTAAATCCGAGGTGGTGTACAGCGGCCGTCTACTGCATGTGCGGCGAGATGAAGTGCGCTTGCCCGATGGCAACACCTCGGTGCGCGAATACATTACGCATCCGGGTGCGGTGGTCATCATCCCCATCGCAGACAATGGCGATCTGATTTTGGAGCGGCAACACCGCTATCCCTTGCATCGAGATTTCATCGAGCTGCCCGCCGGCAAGATCGACCCAGGCGAGGAAACCCTGGCATGTGCCCAGCGCGAGTTGCTGGAAGAGACCGGTTATAGCGCACGCGAATGGCAATATGTCACGACCGTTTATCCCTGCATCGGCTACACCGACGAGCGCTTGGTGTATTACTTGGCGCGCGGCTTGGAGTACAGCGGTCACCAGCCGGATGAAGACGAATTTCTGGAAATCTTTCAGCTACCGTTCGCGCAGGCAATGGAGATGATCAAAAGCGGCGAGATCTGCGAGGCGAAAACCGTGGTCGGATTATTCTGGCTGGAGAAAGTGCTGAAAGGGGAATGGGGCTTGTCCCAGCAAACGGACTAGGCTGCTTTTAAACGAGTGGTCTATGCTTAGCTTTTAATCCGCTTCATTCAATAAAAAGGAAAGCAAACCATGCGTCAATCCATTCTGGCGATTTCTTTACTGGCTTTGTCTGCGCCGACGCACGCCGCCGACGCACCGGTAGTGGTCAAAATTCCGCGCCTCACCATGGAAGCTGCGCAGAAAATGGCCCACGCTGCGGTCGTCGCCTGCCGCAAGCAGTGTATCCAAATCGGCGTCACTGTGGTGGATCGCAGTGGCGACCCGATGATCGTGCTGCGCGATACGCTCGCGGCTCGTCTGACACTAGAGGCCAGTCGGCAGAAAGCCTATACCGCAGTAAATTTCAACGCCACTCTGTCCTCCATGAAGGGCCGTTTCACCGATCCGTTCTCAGTGGCCAAGGTAGAGGGCTTGGTGTTCTCGGCGGGCGGCATCCCCATTTCGGCGGTGGGTAACATCGTGGGGGCAATCGGTGTTTCCGGCGCGCCGACCGGCGAGCAGGATGAAGCTTGCGCAGCGGAAGGGCTAAAAGCCATCGAGTTGGATCTGGAAATGGCCGAGCTCTAGCTTGGCCATGCGTTTTTCCGCCGGGATCATCCCGGTGCGTCGGGAGGGCGATGCTTGGCGTTGGCTGCTATTGCGTGCTTACGCCAACTGGGATTTTCCCAAGGGTACGGTAGAGCCGGGTGAGACGCCACTCGCCGCCGCAATGCGCGAAACGGCGGAAGAGGCGGGGCTAACCGATCTCAACTTCCGCTGGGGTGAAGTGTATTGCGAAACCGCGCCCTATAGCCGCGGCAAAGTGGCGCGCTACTACCTGGCGGAAACCGCGCAGCAAGCGATCACCTTGCCGATCTCCCTTGCACTGGGGAGGCCGGAGCACGACGAATGGCGCTGGGTTGATTTTGACCAAGCGCGTGTGATCCTGCCGCCGCGGCTACAGCCGATCCTGGCGTGGGCAGGCAAAATTATTCTCGACTGATATGCGTCCTCTGTTGCAACCCGCGCTCGTCAACGAACCGTTCGGCGATCCGGGATTATTTGTCGATTTCCTGTTCGAGCGGCGTGCGCTGCTGTTCGACTTAGGCGACATCCGCGCTTTGCCGCCGCGCAAACTTTTGCGCATCTCCGATATATTCGTCTCCCACTGCCACATGGATCATTTCATTGGCTTCGATTGGTTTCTGCGCATCTGCTTGGGGCGTGATCGCGGCGTGCGCTTGTATGGCCCGCCGGGTTTTATCGATCAAGTCGAAGCCAAGCTCGCCGCCTACACCTGGAATCTGGTGCATCGCTACGAAAACGATTTCGCACTTACCGTCACCGAAGTGGCAGAGGATGGCGCCGCGCGCCGCGCCCATTTTCACGTGCACCACGCGTTTCGCCGCGAAGCGGAAGTGCGCATTCAAATTGACGCGGGCCTGTTGCTCGACGAGGTGGGCTTTCGCGTGCGCTATGCCATGTTGGATCATGGCACGCCCTGCCTCGCGTTTGCCGTGGAAGAAAAACAGCATGTGAACGTCTGGAAAAATCGCCTGGAGGAAATGGGCGTATCGGTCGGGCCTTGGTTGAAACAATTGAAACACGCAGCACTCGACGGCACGCCGGATACGCAAGTGTTCACAGCACCCGATGGACGGCGCTTCACCCTGGGGGAGTTGAAAGCCTGCTGCCTGCGCTTTGTGCGTGGCCTAAAACTCGCCTACGTCACCGATGTAGTGCATAACGCGGCAAACGCCGAGCGCATCATCGATCTGGCGCGAGATGCCGACCTACTCTTCATCGAGAGCGTGTTTCTCGATGAGCATGCCGAGCGCGCCGCGCAAAAGAACCATCTCACCGCCGGCCAAGCCGGACGCTTGGCGCGCGCGGCAGGCGCCAAACAGGTGGTGCCGTTTCATTTCTCGCCGATCTACCGCGAGCGAGCAGCAGAGTTGGAGTCGGAGCTGATGCGCGCTTTTCAAACCACATCCGCGAGTGGCTGAATCATGCGCGTCCACATCGTTACACCCGCTTGGGTTTATCCGCATTGGTGCGGCCATTTCTATCCGACCAGTTGAAGCAAACCACCGGACAACTCCCCTCGCCCACTTGTGGGAGAGGGCGATAAAAGAAATGAATGGATCGCTTCACCCTCTCCCACAGGTGGGCGAGGGGATTAGCTACTCATTCGGTGTCAATTTTTCTCCTGATTAGCCACGAAGTTCAGCAAGTTGCAGCCCACCGTGTTGCTCCCTCCCATATCCATCACACCCATCAGGACAGCGGGCCCGTGTAGCGCCGGCTTCCAGCCGGCATGCAAGCAGGATGCTTGCGCTACAAAACCCGGCTCAGTCCTCCCACAAGGGGAGGGAACTGCTGAACTTTGTGGCTAATCAAGATTTTTTTCAAATTATTCGTCTTGAATTACCCCTCAAAAAATCTATAAAAAGGTTAGACAAAGTCAGAAGTGGCTTTTGATTATTGTCATTTATTTTTTGAAAGGAGTTTAAATCATGGTTGACACAAGCAAATCTACTGTTGTGGGTATCGACCGCCGCAAAGAATTACAAAAAGTAACGCCGGTGAGCGCCTTGAGCCCATTCGATGAAATGGAACGGATGTTTGAGAATCTTCTCCAGCGATCCTGGATGCGCCCCTTGTGGAAAGATATGGAGATGCCCCTTAAAGGCAAAATGCCCAGCATGGATGTGATCGATCAGGATGAAAATGTCCTGGTGCGGGCTGAAGTGCCGGGCGTGGATAAAAAAGACCTGGATATTTCCGTGACGGAAAACACGCTTACCCTCAAAGGTAAAACCAGTCACGAAGAGAAGGAAGAGAAGGGCGATTTCTATCGTTGTGAAATTTCACGCGGTGCCTTTAGCCGCACGGTCACCTTGCCGCATGAGGTGGATGCAGACAAAGCAAAAGCGGCGTTCAAGGATGGGATGTTGGAATTGACGCTGCCCAAGGTGAAAAGGACCAATCGCCATACCATCCAAATTGAGTAGGTTTCGGCTGGCTCAGTTTCGCGCATGACCGATCGTCCCGGGCGTGAATGCTTAGAGAAGTAAGCTTCACGCTCGGTGACCATTTCCCATCTAGGCTTCGCCTGCCGCCTGCCGGAAGCGCGCTATGCGTTTCTAAACAGCACCGCATCAAACAATAGGAGTTTTATCATGTTCGTAGCCACCCCCCAAGCCAGTAGCAAAAAAGGACGCACCCCATCTACTACAGGAACGAAGTCCCAACAGAAAACTGTTGCGGAACAAGGGGCCATGTCCATTACCCCTGAACAGCGCTATCAAATGATCGCCGAGGCGGCCTATTACCATGCCGAAAGACGCGGTTTCATCATCGACGATACGGCACAAGACTGGCTTGATGCCGAGGTGGAGATCGACCGCATCCTGCAACAGCAATTGGGCCAGGGCGAGACGCCACAAGGAACGGCGAAACAAGCGTTTCAACAAAAGCTTGAGGCGCAACTCAAAGAATGGGACGCCACGCTGGATGAATTAAAAGCCAAGGCACGCGAAGCAAAGACCGAGCTTCGAGCCGATTACGAGAAACAACTCGAGATACTTTCCGGCAAACGCACTGTAGCCCAAGCAAAGTTACAGGAACTGCGCTTGCGCACGGAGGATGCGTGGGAAGATTTGAAAGGCGGCACGGAAAGGGCGTGGGACGAAATGCGCAAAGCGCTCGATCAAATCGCTGCTCGTTTCAAATGACTCGGTGGCATGACTGGTAGCACAGTGTGAATTCCGATAAGCAAAGAAAAAGGAGCGAAAAATGAATCGTCTGCTGATGCTAGTGCTATTGGGTTTGTCCTTAATCCTTTCCGCATGCGGGAAGAAAGAAGAAGCCGCGCCATCCGCGACCAGCGCCGAAGGCGTTAAGCAGGAAGCCGCGGCAGCCATTGGTGCAGCGGAAGAGCAAGCGAAGCAGATGCGCAATGAGTTCGTCAGCAAGGCACAACAGGAAATGGACGAACTGAACGCTAAACTGGCCGAGCTTAAAACCAAAGCGCAGACGCTCACCGGCGAGGCAAAAATAAAGATCGATCAGCAGATACAAAATCTGGAACAGGAGCAAAAAACCGCCGCGCAAAAGCTCGGTGAGCTTAAATCCGCAACCGGTGAAAAATGGAATGAAATGAAGGCCGGCGTTTCCGAGGCGGTTGATCGCTTCAAGCAAGCCGTCCAAAAAACTAAGGAAGGCTCGTAAAGCGGCTGCAAAATCCTAATGTGTTTTCGCTGTCCTGCCGCACGTGAGAGTGAGCGCTATGACTACCATTAAAGATCCTTTGCACGTCGCCTTGGAGAAGGTGCGTGAAAATCGCTATTCCGATAGCGCACGATTTTTGACCGACATTGTGTTGAGTCTTGCATTGGGCGGGCGACACCGTGCGGTCGACTTGTCTGAAATTACGCTGCTGGATGAGCATGCCCGACTGTTGGTATTTGATTTGCTTACCGCCAAAGCCAAGGAAACCTACCATGAGGATGTTTGGCAAGAGATGGCGAACAAGATATTGAGCGCCACGAAAGGCGCCTAGCATTTACAAAATACGTAAGGAGTAGGAAAGATGAAGTTTCGTCCTCTACATGATCGCGTTCTCGTGAAGCGCTTAGAGCCCGAGCACAAAACCGCTTCCGGATTAGTCATCCCGGACGCGGCAACAGAAAAGCCGGATCAGGGGGAAGTCATCGCAGTGGGCAATGGCAAGATCCTGAAAGACGGCAGTATCCAAGCCCTGCAAGTCAAAGCGGGCGACCGGATTTTGTTCGGCAAGTACGACGGCCAAACCACAAAAGTGCAGGGAGAAGAGCTGCTCGTGCTGCGCGAGGAAGAGATCATGGCCGTCATCGAAAGCTGAGCCCGAACACTGACGCGCCAAGGAAGAATAACAAATGCCGGCCAAGGAAATCCTGTTTCACGAATCTGCACGGACACGGATTTGTGCCGGCGTCGATATTCTGGCTGACGCCGTCAAGGTCACACTCGGCCCCAAGGGGCGCTTCGTCGTGCTGGAGCGTCCTTTTGGCACGCCGATCATCGCCAACTCCGGCGTGATGGTAGCCAAACAAATCGAGTTGAAGGACAAGTTTGAAAACATGGGCGCGCAAATGCTCAGGGAAGTGGCCAGCAAGACCTCCGAGACAGCCGGTGACGGTACGACCACGGCCACCGTGTTGGCGCAAGCGATCGTGAAAGAAGGCATGAAGTACCTCGCTGCCGGCATGAACCCGATCGAGATAAAGCGCGGTATTGACAAGGCAGTGGAGGCGACGGTCGCGGCGCTGAAACAGCAATCCAAACCCTGCACCACCAGCAAGGAAATCGCCCAAGTGGGCAGCATTTCCGCCAACGGCGATCGGGCGATCGGTGATCTTATCGCCGAGGCGATGGAGAAAGTGGGGCGGGAAGGCGTGATCACCGTCGAGGAAGGATCGGGGCTGATTAACGAACTGGAACTGGTGGAGGGTTTGCAGTTCGACCGTGGCTATTTGTCGCCCTATTTCATGAGCAACGTCGAAAAACAGATCGCTATTCTCGAAAACCCTTTCATCCTGCTCTGCGAAAAGAAAATTTCCGGCATCCGGGATTTGCTTCCGGTACTAGAGCAAGTCACTCAGGCCAATCGACCGTTATTGGTCATCGCGGAAGACATCGAAGGGGACGCCCTCGCGACACTGGTGGTCAACCACATTCGAGGCGCCCTGAAAACCTGCGCGGTTAAAGCCCCAGGGTTCGGTGACCGGCGCAAGGCCATGTTGGAGGACATCGCCATCCTGACCGGCGCTACGGTCATCTCGGAAGAGGTCGGCTTATCTTTGGAGCATGTAACTGCAAGCGAATTGGGGCAAGCCAATCGGGTCGAGATTGGGAAAGACGAGACGACCATTATCAGCGGCGCAGGCGACCCGCAGCGTATCGAAGCACGCGCCAAACAGATTCGCGCCCAAATCGATGAAGCCGCCAGCGACTATGACCGCGAGCAATTGCAAGCACGCCTGGCCAAGCTTGTCGGGGGCGTGGCCATCATCAAACTCGGCGCGGCGAGCGAAGTGGAAATGAAAGAGAAAAAAAGCCGCGTGGACGACGCCGTACATGCGACCAAGGCCGCCGTCGAGGAAGGCATCGGCCCCGGTGGCGGCGTGGCGCTGATCAGAGCGCGTGCAGTACTGGAAAACCTGCAAGGCGCCAATCTGGACCAGGATGCCGGGATCAAGATCGTCTATCACGCGCTCGAAGCCCCCTTGCGTCAAATCGTTGCCAATGGCGGAGAAGAGTCCTCGGTCGTCCTTAACCGCGTTGTTCAAGGCCAGGGCAATTTTGGCTACAACAGCGCCAATGGCGAATATGGCGATCTAGTGGAGATGGGGATACTGGATCCGACCAAGGTAACGCACTTCGCGCTGCAAAATGCGGCATCGGTGGGCGGGCTGATCTTGACCACGGATTGCGCAGTAGGAGAGATGGCTTCGGTTGCCCCGGCAATGCCGGGTGAGATGGAAATGTAATTCAGTGCGGTGGTCGGGAATGTGGATAGCTTCATAGCCGCCATTTCCCTCCCCCTTGAAGGGGGAGGGCTAGGGTGGGGGTGAAAGATGTTTGAGGCAAGTGGATGCTCTTCACCCCCATCCCAACCTTCCCCCTTCAAGGGGGAAGGAGTGTTGTTCTGTCGGCCTTCGCCGGCATGACGCCCTAGGCGCTGCTGCAATTTTTCCTTAAGTGAACTTTTCACTTCGATTTAACAACGGCGCATAAAAAACCCAGAGGCTTGTCGCCATGAAAAAAATAACAATGACCCCCGGCGACGCGCTGATCATCGTGGATGTGCAAAATGATTTTCTGCCTGGTGGAAGTCTGGCGGTGAAGCATGGCGAAGAAGTGGTGCCCCGGCTAAACCGCTATATCGCGCTGTTTCAGGCCAAAGGGTTGCCGATCTTCGCTACCCGCGATTGGCACCCGGCCAATCATTGCTCCTTTCAAGCGCAGGGCGGCATGTGGCCGCCGCACTGCATCGCCGGCACGCACGGCGCCGCCTTTTCCGCTCAACTGGATTTGCCGCCTGACGCCCGCATCATCTCCAAGGCCACGACGCCGGATAAAAATGCTTATTCCGGTTTCGAGGAGACGGAACTGGAAAGCCTGCTGCGCACCGCTGGCGTGCGAAGATTATTCGTAGGTGGTTTAGCGACCGAGTATTGCGTGATGAACACGGTTAAGGACGCACGCCTGCACAACTATCCAACCTTTTTGCTGGACGATGCGGTGCGCGCCGTCAATGTGCATCCGGCAGATCAGCGGCTCGCGTTGGAGGAAATGATGCGCCTGGGGGCGGAGCTGACCGGGATCGAGGCGCTTGAATGATCAACCCGCTTTCAAGCCCGCTGCTGGCGGATCTGTATGAATACACCATGCTGCAAAGTTATCTTGAGCACGGCATGGAAGAGACCGCGGTGTTTGAATTCTTTGTGCGTAAGCTTCCGCCGGGCCGAAATTATATGGTCGCCGCCGGCCTGGAACAGGCGTTGGTGTTCCTCGAGAATTTGGCATTCTCGGCGGAAGAACTGGATTGGCTTTCCCCGCGCTTTCCGCCGCCGGTCATTCACTACCTGAAAAACTTCCGCTTCACGGGCGATGTCCACGCCATGGCGGAAGGAACCATATTCTTTCCAAACGAGCCCATTCTGCGCGTGACCGCGCCGCTGCCGCAGGCACAGCTAGTGGAGTCGCGGCTCATGAACCTGCTCAACTTTGAAACGCTGATCGCCACGAAAGCGGCGCGCTCGGTGCTCACTGCGCCGGATAAGCTGCTGGTCGATTTCGGTTTGCGCCGGGCGCATGGCGCAGAGGCGGGCCTGCTCGCCGCACGGGCCAGCTATCTGGCTGGGTTCACTGGCACCGCCACCGTGTTGGCGGGGTTGCTCTACGACATACCCGTGTTCGGCACCATGGCCCATTCTTTCGTGCAGGCGCATGACGATGAAGCGCTCGCATTCGAACATTTCGCCCGCTCCCATCCGAGCAACACCACGCTGCTCATCGATACCTATGACACCGAAGCTGCGGCGAGCAAGGTGGTGCTGCTTGCCCCCAAGCTTCGCGCGCAAGGAATCAAGGTTAAGGCGGTGCGCATCGATAGCGGCGATTTGGCAGAACACGCGCGGCGGGTGCGGCGCATTCTCGATCAAGGCGGCCTGCAAGATGTCACCATCTTTGCCAGCGGCAGCCTGGATGAATATCAATTGCACGCCATGCTCTCCTCGGGTGCGCCGATCGATGGGTTCGGCATCGGCACCGCGCTGGATACATCTAGCGACGCACCCGCGCTCGACTGCGCCTATAAATTGCAAGAATACGCAGGACGACCCCGCCGCAAGCGCTCGGAAGGAAAGGCGACCTGGCCGGGCAGAAAGCAGGTGTATCGCAACTACAGCAGCGATGGCCAGATGGCGGGGGATGTATTGGCATTGGCGGAACACGACACCCACCAAGGCGAAGCCCTCATCCATCCCGTAATGCGCGCCGGTTGCCGGGTGCAAGCGCAAGATACATTAAACGCGATGCGCCAGCGGGCCCTGGTGGAATCCACCCGCCTGCCCGAGACACTGCGCGGATTGGATACCGGGCCGGCCTATTGTGTGGAGGTTTCCGGTGCGTTGCAGGAGTTGGCGGGGAAGGTGGATCGGGGTGCGCTGTGATCCCACGAATCCAGGGGGCTGGGCTAAATTAGTATTAAGGTGAATCTAGACCCTGCGTTCCGAGGCGATTTAATAAACGAACCGAACCTTCTACGAGAAAACTATGGCTTGCTGCTATGTACTGGAAGCGGTCGGATAGATAGCGCAGAAGTTTTGAGACTAGGTTCGAAAAGCGGACATTGAACGAATGAGTTGAGCGGCGCCGCGCTTTTGCGGCGTCCCGCTCGAACGTAGGTTAGCCATAATATGAAAATACCACGTAGCCCAATGACGGAATTACAAATAGTTGCCCCTCTGGTTTGGTCGTATAAAAAGAACCAGGCAGCTTTGCTGCTTTAACTATTTCTCGGGCTACATCGTCACGAATTACAGAGCACATAAACAAAGAACCTTCACTTACCCAGCCAGGGGGAACAGGAGTTTCTTTCCAAGTTTCGTAGGTGTGATAGTAGTAATCGGACAGCTTCTTACGGTCAGAAAAAGACAGCGGCTCGCTAGGTTTTGGATAGCCTCTGCCTTGAGTAGCACCATCAAAGAATTTTAATCCGTTTTTTTGAATGGCTTCGATTGTCTTGTCAGACACTTTGAATACTGCAACTCCGCAACCTTCTCGAAAACCTGATTCATCGCCGATTGAGACTGGATAGGTTATTTGGATTTGAGAGGGTAAAACTAAGGAGTACCAATAGTACTGAAATGCCTCATAGGCAAAGAATGACGACAAAAGAATTACAGCGATGGTTTTGAAATAGCCTTTCTTGAATAAATTCACCAAAGCTATGAAAAAGGCGACTAGCGCCAGGACTACGATTAATAAGACAGTAGCTATATACATAATTTGTGGCTAATTTTGTATTAGCCGGCATTGGTGTCGGTTAAACAGAGCAATGTCGGTATAAATCCGAAAAATGTCCATTAATTCGCTCCCAATGTCGGTTCAATTTTTTATCTGGACAGCACTTCGGTGCTGATGAGATGACATGTTGCCTCGTTTTTGCGGTGGCCACAATTCTATTAGCATTTATAGTGGCCACCTTCGGCAATGATTATCTCCGTCCGCTTTTGGGACTTACTGATAGGTCGAAAATCTTGGCCGACCATCTCTTACCGCTGCAGAGCAGACCATCGCGCCCGGCAAAACTCAGCTATTCCCTTAAATGGAAGTTCAATCACGATCTATCAGATCACGTCTTTACTACATCACCTCAATACCACAATTCACTGACGTGATAGCGCGGCCGCTGTTCGATGCGCTGGCGATGCCATTGCAGCGGGTTCATTCGGCAGGTCTCGGTCCTGAATTATTATTAGCCTGGTAGCGGACCAAAAATCTTTGTCTAACCTATACTTCAATTTTAGAATAGCAGGAGAATTCAAAATGATAAGCAATCCACGTACCCGGCGCGCCAGTGCAATTATCCTGATCGTGCTCGGGGCAATGCTGATGTTTCTCGCGCCAGAAGTCTGGCAGGGCGCGCTGTTGCTTGCCTTGGGTGTGGTGCTGGAGTTGGCCGGTATCGCGCTGGAGCACAAGGCCAAAAAGACTTCTTAAGCGCTGCGCATTCTTTTGCGCCTTCGCGCCTATACTGATAAAAAGAACAACATCTAATTGCACTACCTTAAGGTCTCCACGGACAGAATTGACGTCATGCCAGCGAAAGCTGGCATCCAGAATCGGCCTGTCAGCCGATGTTTTTTCAAACCCTGGATTCCGGCTTTCGCCGGAATGACGACGTAGTCAGTGGGTTTTTTCTTAAGGTAGTGCCATTGAGAACAACATCTACTTAACGGACACTGCAATCTTGAGCCCAAGCCCAACGAAGAAGAAAGCCGCGCCCCGCCGCCGGCCAAGCCCAAAGAAAGTTAGCCTCTATAAGACCGGATTGGGGCCATTGCCGGTAGCTGACTTGTATACCCGCTGTGATCTATCCAGTTTGGCGTTTGACACGACCGATGAATTGCCTGATCTGCCCGGCATGCTCGGCCAAGCGCGCGCGGCTGATGCGGTGGAATTCGGCCTCTCCATCCAGCGCGAAGGCTATAACTTGTTCGTCATGGGGCCGGCTGGCATGGGCAAGCGCTCGCTGGTGATGAATCTGTTAAAAGCAGAAGCGGCGCGCGGCCCGATTCCGAGTGATTGGGTCTACGTGCATAATTTTGCACAACCGCATAAGCCGAATGCGATCAAGCTGCCACCGGGTAAAGCGCTTGAGCTGCATGCGGATATGCGAGGCTTGGTCGAGGATTTGCTCGCCGCTATCCCAGCCGTTTTTGCAAGCGATGACTATCATGCTCAGCTCGAGAAAATCGATAACGAATTTAACGAGCGCGAAGAAAAAGCGTTTAACGAGTTGTACGAAGAGGCGCAGCAGCAAGAGATCGTGTTGCTGCGCACCCCGAGCGGATTTACCCTGGCGCCGGCCAAAAAAGGCGAAGTGGTCACGCCTGAAGAATTTGAAAAGCTGTCGGATGAGGACAAGACGCGCATCACGCAAGTGCTCGAAACATTACAGGAGCAATTGGAGAAAATGATTCGCCAAGCGCCGAAGTGGCGCCGCGATAAACGCAATCGGGTTCGCGCCTTGAATCGGGAATTTTCCATGATTGCGGTAGAGCATCTAATTAGCGAACTCAAAGAGAAGTACCAGGCGCTTCCCGAAACGATCGCTTATCTGGAGGCAGTGCAAGCGGACCTGATCGAAAACGCAGATGATTTCCGCAAGCCGCAAGATGGCCAAACCTTGTTCGACTTGCCGCTGGGTTCCCCGTTTCGCCGCTATCGCGTAAACGTGCTGGTGGATCACAGCGCTACCCAAGGCGCACCCGTGATCGCGCCTGATCATCCCAGCTACCCGAACTTGGTCGGGCGCATCGAGCATATCGAACACTTGGGCGCGCTGGTGACGGACTTTTCCCTGATCAAACCCGGTGCGCTGCATCAATCCACGGGCGGCTATTTGGTGCTGGATGCGCACAAGCTGTTGACCCAACCGTTTGCCTGGGATGGCCTCAAGCGCGCCTTGCGCGCGCATCAAACCCGCATCGATTCGCTGGGGCAGATGCTCTCGCTGGTGAGCACGGTCTCGCTCGAACCGGAACCTATCCCCCTCGATGTGAAGGTGGTTCTACTCGGCGAGCGCATGCTGTATTACCTATTGTACGAATACGATCCGGATTTTCGTGAGCTGTTCAAAGTCGCAGCCGATTTCGAGGAAGAAATTCCACGCTCGGATGAAACCGCGCGATTGTATGCGCAAGTGATCGCTACCCTGGCGCGCAAGGAAAGCCTGCTGCCCTTCCAGCGTGAAGCGTGCGGCCGCCTCATCGAACAGGCGGCGCGGGAGACGGGGGATGCCGAGCGGCTTTCCGCACACATGCTGGATTTGCAAGACCTGATGCGCGAGGCGGATTACCTGGCGCGCCGCGATGCGCAGAGCATCGTGTCCGCTGCGGCGGTGCAAGCCGCAATCGATGCGCGCAAGCGCCGTGCCGAGCGCCTGCGCTTGCTCATGCAAGAAGATATCTTGCGCGAAATCATGCGCATCGATACCACCGGCGCCAAGGTTGGCCAGGTGAATAGCCTGTCGGTGATTGAAATCGGTGACAGCGCTTTTGCCCATCCGACGCGCCTCACCGCCACCGTGCGCTTGGGCGAGGGCGAGGTGATCGATATCGAGCGCGAGATAGAGTTGGGCGGTGCGATTCATTCGAAAGGAGTGCTGACCTTGTCCTCGTTTCTCGCCACGCGCTATGCGAGCAATTTACCGCTATCGTTGTCGGCGAGCCTGGCATTCGAGCAAACCTATGGCATGGTCGAAGGCGATTCCGCCTCCATGGCTGAGTTGTGTGCGCTGCTTTCCGCCATTGCCGATGTGCCGATCCTTCAATCGCGCGCGATGACCGGATCGGTGGATCAATTTGGCCGGATGCAAGCGATCGGCGCGGTGAATGAAAAAATCGAAGGCTTTTTTGATATTTGTCAGGCACGCGGCCTGACTGGCGAACAAGGCGTGTTGATTCCGCGCGATAACCGCAAGCATTTAATGCTGCGCGCGGACGTCGTGGCGGCCTGCGCCGAAGACAGGTTTCATATTTGGGCGGTGAGCGATGTCGATGAAGCAATCGAGTTACTCACCGGCGTCCCCGCTGGCGCGCCGGACGAGCAGGGTACTGTGCCAGCCGGCAGCATGAATTACCTGGTGGCGTCGCGCTTGCTGGAGCTTTCTGCCTTGCGTCAGATGTATCGCGGCAAGCCTGCGCCACCGCGTCACCCGAGAAAGAAAAAAAAGTAACGTTGCTTTTATTTTAATAGCACTTGCAAAGCGATGGCATTGGTGGAAAATTAGCAGTCAGATAACGAAAGGGACGCAGCATGACTCAGATCATTCCCGAAACGCGGCCAGACTTCGACAAAACCCGCATTATCGAGCGACCGGATGGCTTCTATTGGGTAAACCAGGAAACCGAAGAACAATACGGTCCATTCACCTCCCTAGTGGAAGCAGCGCAGGACATGGAGTACAACGCCACGACCGCAATGGAAGTAGGCGAAACGCTGCATGAAGTCGAGGAAGAAATCGGCATCAACGACTGGATCGATCCGGATACCGGCGAGCCGGCGGAAGAAACCGTTACTCATATTGAAGATCATTGAGGGGTTATTTAACAGCCCGACATTCCGGCGAAAGCCGGAATCCAGGGTTTTAAAAAAGTCGCAGCAGCTTAAACACCGACTGGATTCCGGCTTTCGCCGGAATGACGCCAAGGTGATTTATTAGAGTGCTCCATATCTTCAAGGATCTGATTTTAAGCACCCGCACTTCATTTCATTCCTTCTAAAAGACTATAAAGCCGCACTCACCCGTTTAGCTTGCGGCCCTTCGCTCGCGGCTTCCTCCAAATAGCTTACCGGCATGCCGGTTTCGAGCTGCTGGAAAGAGGGATGCACTACATTCTCCGCGCTGAAATAAAGCTCGCGCCCATCCGGAGCCTCGATGAAGCCGTAGCCCTCGTCCGGGGATAGGCGGAGAATCTGGCCGTGATTTTCCGGTTCATGCGCTTTGATTTCGCCGCGCTGGCGCCGCGCATAGTCTTCCAATTGGCGTTTCGCCACATCAAAGGCATCGCGCAACGCTACATAGACATCCTCATGATGGTCGCGGTTGATGACGATTTCGCTCCCCGGCACGGTCAGGTCGATGCGCACGGTGAATTCTTTTCCTTTG
>JAUXTZ010000362.1 GCA_030681095.1 Burkholderiales bacterium | reverse complement strand
ATGCTGCCCACCATCAAGCTCGATTACCAATTTCACCTTGGGCCCGTAAAAATCCACGATATAGGGACCAAGCGGTTTTTGCCGGTAGAACTGCACGCCATGCAGTTGTTTTCCACGCAGCCGCCCCCACAGTTTTTGTTCGGCTTCGGTCATGCCGGTTCGCAGTCCGCGCGAAAGTGGTTTTAACTTGGCGTTGTAGTCGAGCATATCAAATCCCCCCTAGCCCCCCTTTTTCAAAGTGGGGAACTCTCCGCTGAAACGCCCCCCTTTGAAAAAGGGGGGTTGGGGGATTTGGGATTTAGAATTTGAAACTTCCATCCCCTCATTCCCTCCCCAACACCCCGTCATACACCCCCAAATATTCCCGCGCCATCGCCTCCAAACTAAAGCGTGTTTCTGCACGCAACCGTGCGGTGCGGCCCTGGATATCGATGCGTACCGGATTCTCCAAGTACTTAAGCAATGCCTGTGCCATTGCATCGGGCTGCGCGGGCGGCACAAGCAGGCCGGTAACGCCTTCTTCAACCAGCTCCGGGTTGCCGCCGACGTGGGTGGCGATGACCGGCAGGCCGCTCGCCATGGCCTCTAAAATCGTGTTGGAAATGCCCTCGCCCAGCGAGGGCAGCGCGAATAGGTCGAAGGCACGCATCATTTCGGGCACATCTTCACACTCGCCCGCCAGCCAGATGAGATGTTCAGCTTTTTTGGATCGCACCAATTCCTCGCATTGGGCACGGGTGGGACCATCACCCACGATGACTAGGCGCAGCCGCTCGCGCCCATTCGGCACGAGCTTGACCAGCTTCACGAAGGCGCGGATCAGTGTCGGAAAATCCTTCACTTCGGCCATGCGTCCGACACTGCCGATGACGAACTCGCTCCCCCGCATGAACCCTGGCGGGCCGAGGCGCACGCGGGAGCCTTCGTGCGGCTTGAAACGGGAAATATTGACCCCGTTGTAGATTTGAGTGATGCGCGCCGAATCGACACCCACGGTATCACCCAACCAGCACGCCAGATCCTTGCTCACGGTGATATAGCGTGTCACCAAGGGGCGCGCCGCTTTGCGCAGGAAGTTGTATTTGCGGTTCTTGCCGTGCAGGTCAAATACATCACGGCCGTGCTCACCATGCACGCGCGCACGAATCCCCACTGCTGCTGCCACGAATTGGCATTCCAGCGCCGACAGGTTGCGGGTGTGGACGATGTCGGGTTTGAGCTGGTGCAATAATTTTGCCAGCCGCCAATGCACGGCTAAATCTTTCCCCGTCTGTTTGTTCAGCGCATAAAATTTCACTGCGGGGTTGACGACGCGCTGCGCGTAATCGGAATAGCTCCCCAGGCTGATGACGGCGTGCCGGTAGCGCGTCGGCGGAATCTGATTGAGCAGGTTCACCATGCCGTTCTCCAGCCCACCCACGGCAAAGTGGGCGACCACGTGCGCAATCAGTGGTGGCAGTGCGTTATCGGCCATGCCTATTTGCCGCTTGGTCGAGGCTGGCTTCAATCGCCGGCAGCATGTCGGCGATGAAGCCCTGCAGCACCGGCGCCGTTTGCGTCGGGTTGCCCTCATACGAGGTGAAAACCACAATCGATGCGCCGTCATCGCGCAGGCCCAGCACTTTGGTGAGCGCCAGCCGTATCTTGCCCAGAGAGGCATTATTCATGTGGCGGCCATTGATGCGGTTCCACTCCCAGATCAATAGCCGCTGGGAATCCGACTTCAACAATGTCTGTGTCACCGGCACGCTCGCGCCCCCCACGGTGGCGGGTCGCGCGGATTCACCGATGTTGCTCCACACTGGATCTTTCTGACGGATCATTACATTCTGCGAATTGATGAGTTCCACGTCCTGGCGTTGGGTATGGTAGTAAGCCAGATACACGCCGACGGTTTTGCCCTCGCGCGTGTAAGTGCCCAGCCACTCAGCGCTGGCGTTTAGATAGTGCGGCTTCCAATCCGCCAGCGGGGTTGCTTGTGCTTGCCATCCTTTAGCCGGATTCGGTGCGCGAATCACCACTTCGACCTTAGCGGTCGAGCGCGCATCCAGGAAATGCGCATAGAGCGCCCAGGGCAGGGTGACGGCGATCATCAAAGCGATGGCCTTGATGAATGTGCTGCGCTCGACCGTTTGCTCCGGCCCCGCTTGTGCACTCTTTTCTATCTGCGGCGTCTGATCATCTTCGCGCCAAAACGCGCCGATCCAAAATAGCAACAGCATCACCAGTCCGAAAAACACCCAGCCGTAAATATAGTGGTCCACGCCCAAGGCCAATTGCATGTCGGAGAGGTGCGCGATCATCACGATCATGTAGGCGCGCAGGCCGTTGGCGATAATCGGCACCAAGATCGACAGCAGGCTGAAGATGATGCGCCGTTTGGCGCTGCGGTAGGTGAGGTAGGCATAGAGCGTGCCTAGCGTGAACGAAGCGATGAGGTAACGCAGTCCGCTGCAACCTTCCACGACCGACCATTGGCCGGACGGGATGGTGAAGAAGGTGCCTTCGCGATAGACCGGCATGCCGGTGAGTTGCAGCGCGGTGACCACAAAATCCGCGGTGAAATTCATCAGCGGCGGAATCAGGAACTCGCCAAATGGCACCGCAAGCAAGAGGAAGGCGAGCGGGAATAGAATGGTGCTCACCGCGCGCCAGCCCAGCATCCCCCAGACCATCAGCGGAATTGCGGTGACCACCGCATATTGCTCGATGACCTGCACGCCGCCAGCGCGCGCCAAGAGCCAGCCGCTACCGAGTGCCAGCAACAACAAGGCGGCACGCCAGTCGGGGCAATAATCCACTGCCAACAATTCGGCGCGGCGCTGCCAAATCAGGTAGGCGCTGATGGGAAAAATAATGTAGCCGTGGGCGAAGGTTTCGGAGCGCTCCCAGATCGCGGCTATCGAAACGAAGGTCGGCCAAAAAATGGCCAACAAGGCGCACAGCGCGAGCGCAGTCAGTCCGAGCGGGATGCGCTTATCAGTGTATGCATTTGAATTATTCACATTTGTTCCTGATGTAGGTTGATTCATTTTCCTGATTAGCAACGAAGCTCAGCCAGCATGAAACGAAGTAAATCCCCTCCCCTTGAAAAGGGGAGGGTTAGGGTGGGGATCAATAATTTTTCACCCCCATCCTAACCTTCCCCCTGGCAGGGGGAAGGAATATATCGGTAGCTTTTTTTAGCAGAGTTTCTTTGCTAATCAAGTTCATATTTATCCATCTAGGCCGCATGTGCGTGGGCGTTGGCATCCATGGGTGTGGGTGTCGAGCCTCGCAGCAATTGCTCGACGATGCGCAAGTGTCTCGGCCAAGAATAATCGTTCACCACGCGCTGGCGCGCAGCGGCACCCATCTCTGGAACTTGGCCGGCGATAGCGCGGCTCACTTTATCGGCAAAGGCGGCGGCATCGCTAGCCAGCAGAATTTCCTTGCCGGGCGTGGCCTCGATCCCTTCCAGCGCTTGCTCGGAGACCACGGTAGGCTTGGCCATGGCCATTGCCTCCAGCACTTTATTTTGAATGCCGCGTGCGATACGCAGCGGCGCTACCGCCACGGTGGCATGGGCCATATAGGGGCGCGTATCCGGCACCGCACCCGTTACGCGCACGCCGCGCACATGCGCCAACGCTTGTACTTCTGCTGTTGGCCGTGAACCAACAATGTAGAAATTCGCTGCGGGATGCGTTTGCTTTATGCTAGGTAATACTTCGCGCGCAAACCAAGTGACCGCATCGACATTGGCCCAATAATCCATGGCACCGGTAAACACGATGGCGCGCTCGTCTGCGGGATAGGGCGATGCAAACGCATGCTCGGGCGAGAAATAGTCGGTATCCACGCCATT
>JAUXTZ010000361.1 GCA_030681095.1 Burkholderiales bacterium | reverse complement strand
GCCGCCACCGAGATATTGTCGTGGCCGCCATTGTCGTTCGCCATCATCACCAATTGCCGTACCAGCAGGGGAATATTTTCCTTGATCGACCGCATCGCCAACTCGATGTCGGCGTCGTCCACCATATCGTTCAAGCCATCCGAACACATCAAATAGATATCGCCCACCTGCGCGCGTTCTTGGCGCACGTCCACCGCAATCATCTGGGTGACACCGAGCGCGCGCGTGACCAGATTGCGATTATGCGATACGCGCGCATCCTCAGCTGAAATCAAACCGAGTTGCACTTGTTCCTGCAATAAGGAATGGTCCACCGTGAGCTGATCAAACTTCTCGCCGCGCAAGCGGTACAGACGCGAATCGCCCGCATGTGCGATGGTGACCACATTGTCGCGAAACAAAGTCGCCACCACGGTCGTGCCCATGCCTTGAAATTGGGTTTTGTTGTGCGCCGCATGATAGATCGCCTGATTGGCGCGGGTGATCGCGGTGCGCAGCAATTCGGTTTCCAGATCCACGCCATTGGATTTGTCCAAGCCCTTGCCGAGATGCTCCTTGAGCTCGTTTCCAATGATCATGGTGGCCATGCCGCTGGCCACGTCCCCGGCCTTGTAGCCGCCCATGCCGTCGGCCAGCACCACGAGCCCTAGTTCCTCGTTGGTTGATACGCTGTCTTCATTGAAGTTGCGCACCAAGCCGGCATCGGTGGCGCTGGCTATCGTCAGCGCATTTTTCAGCTTCATTAAACACTCTCTCTCGCCGCTCGGAGTTTGGCGGCCATTATATATTTTCTGGAATTATGATTAAAATTTACCGTTCGTGCCGATATCCAAATTTAACTTTTGTTCATCTGACGCGATTCCCGCTTATTCCAACGTAATTTTACTTAAAATAGCGGTTTCTATGCCAATCTCCAATGTCGGCATGCGGCCCCCTAGGATTAACGGGCTGCTTACGGCCGAACTTGAGGCTAACCTGTCGTATAGCCAGCTTGACACAGTTCCCGATAAAAACTACTTTAGCGATCCCTACTTGCCGAATTATTCCCTAAATTATCAAATGGTAATCGAGAAACTCGGCCGCTATGTAATCGTCGAGGAAATCGGCCAAGGCGCCATGGGCGTCGTCTACAAGGCCGTGGACCCGTTAATTGACCGCACGGTCGCGATCAAGACGATCAACCTCGACCTCTCCAAGGAAGAGCTGGCCAATTTCGAAAAACGCTTTCAGCGCGAAGTCCAGTCGGCCGGCAAGCTCAATCATCCCAACATCGTGACCGTGTATGACGTGGGCCGCACCGAAGGCGTGGCCTACATGGCGATGGAATTCCTCGAAGGCAAAGAGTTGCGCGAGATTCTTGATTCCGGCGTGGTACTGCCGATCGAGAAAGTCGTGCATATCGCTACCCAAGTCGCGGAGGGCCTCGGCTTCGCCCATGAGCACGGCATCGTGCACCGCGATGTAAAGCCTTCCAACGTCATGGTGCTGAAGAACGGCTTGGTGAAAATCACCGATTTCGGCATCGCTCAGATGTCCTCTGCCACGCGCACCATTTCCGGCATGGTGATGGGTTCGCCCAAATACATGTCGCCGGAGCAAGTCGTCGGCCAAACCGTGGATGGCCGTTCGGACATTTTCTCGCTCGGCGTCATGTTGTATGAAATGCTAACGGGCAAGACGCCGTTCGCGGGCGACAATATCAGCGCCATCATGTATCAAATCCTGAATGATGAGCCGATCCCGCCCAAAACATTCAACCAAGGTATTCCCGAGGCGATCAATTTCATCGTGCTCAAGGCGCTTGCCAAGCACCCCGACAAGCGCTACCAAAACGCCAAGGAAATGGCGCGCGATCTCAAGCGCTACAAATCGCTGGAGTTACCCGCGCCAGGGCAAGAACCCAAGCAACCCGAACCCATGGATCGACGTAGACTTACACGCGACAATTTGGGCGACGCAACCCAAATCATCCCCAGCTTGGTCATGGGTGATCAAGCCTCGTTGTCGGCCAACGGCGCCACGACGCAGGAATCCTGGTGGGCCGGATTGACCTTTCAACGCTTTTTGCTTTATGCCGCGATCCCGGCCATGATTATCACCTTTGCCGTTGTCGTCACCTTGAGCAAGATTCGGCAAGCGAAGCCGGTTCCCGACGCCATCGTAGCCAGCCAACCAGCGCCCGCCGCCGTGACGCAAGCGGTGCTTGCACCGCCCGCGCCACCGGCCCAGCCGGAAACGTCCAAGGTCACGGAAAAAGCTATCCCTAACAAGGTTACGGACAAGGCCAAGGCGAAAAGCGAAAAGATCAAAGTCACCAACATCGACTCGACAAAAAAAGGGGATGAGCCGCCCAAACCAGCGGTTGCAGGAGATTCCCTTGTCACCTTCGCCGTCAGCCCATGGGGTGAAGTCTTCGTGGACGGCAAGCGTCAAGGTGTCAGCCCGCCGCTACGCGATCTGAAACTCAGCGCCGGCAAGCACACGATTCTGATCGTGAATGAAACCTTCAAGCCTTATTCGCAGACGATCGAGTTGGCGCCGAACGGCACGCATAAAATAAAATATAAATTTCAAAACTAATGGAGCAGACCATGAACCCATCCCGCTGGCTTTTCTTGGCTGCGCTTGTATTGCTCACCGCCGGCTGCGCCTCACAAACTTCACGCGATACTGGTATAGATAAGCTCTCCCCACGCAAAGCGGAACAAGCGCTCAATACCGGCATTCAGCAGTACGAGGATGGCGAGCTGAAAGCGGCGCAAAAAAATCTGCAAGATGCACTTAGTCTTGGCCTCACTTTCGATTCCGATAAAGTCACCGCGCACAAGCACTTGGCCTTTATCTACTGCTCGTCGAATCAAGAACGGCAATGCCGCGACGAATTCCGCCGAGCATTTGACGTCGATCCCAGCTTCAAGTTGGAACGCGCCGAAATCGGCCACCCCTTATGGGGGCCGGTCTATACCGGGGTACGCGCTGAATTATTGTCGCGGGGAAAGATAAAACCGTGATGAATATTGGCGTGTGCCAGCTAACACTAAGCCATTACTTATAAAAAAACTCCAGCCGCGTTCCCGCCACTTCGATAATGTCGTGATCTTTCAAGTGATAGGGCGTCGCACCGACTTCCACACCGTTCACTAGTGGATAACTGACTCCCTCGACATAAGTCAGGAAATACCCCGCTGATTTTTTTCCAATGACTGCGGTTTGAATTCCGGGCTTGCCCAAAGTCAACACGGGCTTATCGAGTTCTAGTTGCTTGCCGGCGCCGTGCCCGCCCATCAATCGCAACACGCCTGAACCCAAATCAATCACCGTCGCATCGTCCTCCCCAAGCAAGGTATTGGACTCCTTGCGTTGAGAGAGTAATTCGCGCGTAAGCCCAAAACCGTCGTCGTCACCGATTTCGAACAGAGCGTCCTCTGAGCGTGTCGCCGTTTGAATCGCAGTGTGCTTAGCAGTTTTAGCGATGGTTGTTGCCCAACTGCTCTCCGGCATGACCCAGGGTTCGAACTGAAATTTTAGATTGAAGGCAGCGATATTGATTTCATCACCGTCTTGCAAATGATGATTTTTAACCAGACGGCCATTCACCCGAACGCCATTGGTACTGCCCAAATCTTGCAGGAAGGAATCGTTGCGGATGTTGGTAATCAGCGCATGCTCGCCGCTTACCGAAAGATGATCGAGTTGAATATCGCTATCGGCACGGCGGCCGATCTTGATCCGTTCGCGATCAAGCTGCCGCTCTTTGAGGACATTGCTGTTCTGGTCGTAAACAATCAGTTTGGACATGCTGCCACCGCTTGTCGCCGACCCGGCGTTAAGCTTAAGTCGCCCGCGCCAAAATCAGCGAAATATTGTCGTATCCACCCTTTTGATTGGCGGTATCGATTAACTGATGTGCCGCCGCCTCCAGATCACCTTCGGCGTGATCGATCACAAACTGAATCTCTTGATCGTCCAGCATGTCGAAGAGGCCATCCGAGCACAATAGAAATACATCGCCCGGAAGCACCGGTTGCTCTTGCACATCGACCTCAACACCCGCTTCCACCCCCAGCGCACGCGTGATAAGACCGCGATTACCGGCAAAACGTGCCTGCTCGGGCGTAATCAGCCCATATTCGATCTGTTCCTGTATCACGGTATGATCCACCGTGAGCTGCTCAAAATGCCCCTGGCGCAAGCGATATACGCGCGAATCACCGATGCTGGCGATGGTGACACGGGCGCCGCAAAACAAAGCCGTGACCAGCGTGGTGCCCATGCCGGATAGGTGCGATTGCAAAAGGCCCAGTTGAAAAATCTCGCGATTTGCCTTGGCGATCGCGGTACACAAACGTACTGCCCCATGGCTCAAACCAGGAGTGTTTGACTCCTCATGGGGGAGGGTTAAGGCCAGTTGGCGAAACTCGCTGGAGACGATGTTTACTGCCATTGCGCTCGCGATTTCACCCCCGTTGCACCCGCCCATGCCGTCAGCCAGCACCAGCAACCCCGTCTCCGCATCAAAATCAAGACTATCTTCGTTGCTGTTGCGCACCCGCCCAACATCGGAACGCGCGGCATAGATGACCTGAGTCGCGCGTGGCGGGTTTGGGTGCCATTCAGGCGCGCGTGTTTGTACAGCTTCCACTTAGTATCGCCCCGGTTGACACGTGACGCTCCATCTCGACAGTGTGCATTGGAAAAACCACCTATTAACAGTTAACAATCTGTTATTTTGCGAACTTTCCATATGATGAATATCATGGAAAATTACGTTGTCATTGTAGGGCGCTTACCAGCAATTCGCAACTGCTTGCTCCAATCGCTCCACTGTGACGATTTCCATCCCGGGTATAGCCTGTTTCGGCTGATTTGCTTTTGGAATAACGGCGCGGGTGAAGCCAAGTTTAGCCGCTTCTTTCAATCTTTCCTGACCGCGCTGCACGGGGCGCACCTCGCCCGCCAAACCCACCTCGCCAAAAACTACCATTTTGCCGGGTAGCGGCTTATTTTTGAGGGAGGAAACAATCGCCAGCAACACCGCCAGATCCGCCGCCGGCTCGGTGATGCGCACCCCGCCCACCGCATTCACGAACACGTCTTGGTCAAAACAGGCGATGCCCGCGTGGCGGTGCAGCACCGCCAGCAGCATGGCTAGCCGGTTTTGCTCCAGGCCCACCGTTAGCCGGCGCGGATTGGGCGCATGCGCCTCGTCCAACAAGGCCTGAATCTCGACCAGCAGCGGACGGGTGCCTTCTTGCGTCACCATCACGCAGGAACCCGGCACCTCCTGCCCGTGGTGCGATAGAAACAGCGCCGACGGGTTGCTCACCTCGCGCAAGCCCTTCTCGGTCATGGCGAATACACCCAATTCATTCACCGCGCCGAAACGGTTTTTGAAGGCGCGCACCAGGCGGAAGCTGGAACTGGTCTCGCCTTCGAAATACAGCACGGTATCGACGATATGCTCCAGCACGCGTGGCCCGGCCAGCGTGCCCTCCTTCGTGACATGACCAACAAAGATGATCGAGGTGCCGGCCTGCTTGGCGTAGCGCGTGAGTTGTGCTGCGCATTCGCGCACCTGCGCCACGCTACCCGGCGCCGATTGCAATGCCTCGGAATACACGGTTTGAATCGAGTCGATTACCGCGACCTTGGGTTGCTCACGCTTCAGGGTGGCGATAATTTTTTCCAAACTGATCTCGGCCAGCAGCGTGACCGCTTGTGCATCGAGTGCAAGCCGCCTGGCGCGCAGCGCGATCTGCTGCGGAGATTCCTCACCGCTGACATACAGCACTTTTTGCGCCGTACTCATATGCGCCAAGGCTTGTAGCAAGAGCGTCGATTTACCGATGCCGGGGTCGCCGCCGATCAACACCACCGCGCCTTCGACCAAGCCGCCGCCCAGCACCCGATCCAATTCCGCCACGCCGGTTGGCGCGCGCGGCACCTCGACCGCGTCTACTTCGGCCAAGGTTTGCACACGGCCATCCGCCGCCAGCGCGCTAAAGCGGTTAGCGCCGGCGCTAGGTGTTGCCTCTGCGATGGTTTCGACCAGCGTGTTCCAGGCAGTGCAATGCGGGCATTGGCCTTGCCATTTCAGGCTTTGGCCGCCGCATTCGGTACAGGTATAAATCGATTTTGCTTTGGCCATGTTTAACCCTCGACGACCGGTACGCGTTCGGCACGGGCGCAGAGTAACTCATAGCTAATCGTGCCCGCTGCACGTGCAACTTCCTCCACCGGCAAACCCACGCCCCACATAGTCACGGGGCAAGCGACGCCGGCATCAGGAAGATCACCGAGATCAACTGCCAGCATATCCATGGACACGCGGCCCAAAGTGCGGGTGCGCTGGCCCATGACCAGAATCGGTGTACCGGTCTCGGCATGGCGCGGATAGCCATCGGCATAGCCACAAGCAACGATGCCGATGCGCATATCGCGCTCGGCGCGGTAAGTACCGCCATAGCCGACAGGCGCGCCGGCTTTCACGTTTTGAATTGAAATTATTTCAGAAACCAAGCTCATCGCAGACTCCAATCCCAAATCGGCAGCGCGTTGCGTGGCGATCGGCGATGCGCCATAAAGCATGATGCCCGGCCGCACCCAATCGCCGTGAGTTTCGGGATAACGCAGGCATGCAGCAGAATTAGCCAGGCTCTGCGGCAAGGTGCAGTGTTGTGTCAGCCCCTTGAAACGCGCAAGTTGCTCACCTACCCCTGCCGCTTCATCCGCTGTCGCAAAATGCGTCATGAGCGTGATCTGGCCAACGATAGCGCAAGCTTGAAGTGCGGCCAAAGCGGATGGAAAACTTTCCGGCGCAAAGCCCAAACGATTCATGCCGGTATTCAATTTAAGAAACACATTGAGCTTCACTGGCGACCAGGCGCGCTTCAGCATCTCGATCTGTTCGACGCAATGCACGACGATGCTCAAGCCCAACTCCGACACGATGCTCAATTCGCCGGAGTGGAACACGCCTTCTAACAGCAAGATCGGTTGCGTGAACCCGGCTTCACGCATGCGCACCGCTTCATCGACACTCAATACCGCGAAGCCATCGCTCTCTTCCAGCGCACGCGCCACGCGCAACAAGCCATGGCCGTAACCATTCGCCTTCACGACGGACATGAGCTTGGCGGTCGGCGCGGCTTGACGCGCGACGAGGAGATTATTGACGAGTGCTGCGGGGTGAATGATGGCTTGGATGGGGCGTGTCATATTTGATGCTTGCCGCTATCCCGGTGCGCGAGGACTAACGATCTTGGCGATCTTGGTAGCTCCCATGCGCCAAATTCTCGAAGCGCGTGTACTCGCCTTGGAACGCCAAGCGTATGGTGCCAATTGGCCCGTTACGCTGCTTGCCGATGATGATTTCGGAAATGCCTTTTTCCGGTGTCTCGGGGTTGTACACTTCATCGCGGTAGATGAACAATATCACGTCGGCGTCTTGTTCGATGGCGCCGGATTCGCGCAGGTCGGACATCACCGGTCGTTTATTCGGACGCTGTTCTAGGCTGCGATTGAGCTGCGAAAGCGCGACCACCGGCACGTCGAGTTCTTTCGCCAACGCTTTGAGCCCGCGCGAGATCTCAGAGATTTCGGTGGCGCGATTCTCACCCTGGCTCGAGCCGGACATGAGCTGCAAATAGTCGATGACAATCAAGCCGAGTTTGCCGCATTGCCGATGCAAGCGTCGCGCGCGAGCGCGTAGATCCAATGCCGTCAACGCCGCTGATTCGTCGATATAGATTGGTGCGTCGTTCAACTTGCCCACCGCGTAGGTGAGGCGCTGCCAATCATCGTCCTGCAAGCGCCCGGTACGCACTTTGTGTTGATCCAGCTTGCCGACCGAACCCATCATGCGCATCACCAGCTGAGTGCCCGCCATCTCCATGCTGAACACCGCAACCGGCAACCCGGAATCAAGCGCGACATTTTCGGCGATGTTGAGCGAGAAGGCCGTTTTACCCATCGAGGGCCGCCCCGCGACAATCACCAGTTCGCCCGGCTGCAAGCCGGAAGTCATGCGGTCCAGATCGACAAAGCCGGTGGGGATGCCCGTAATGTCGCTCGGGTTGTCGCGCTGGAACAGCATGTCGATGCGTTCCACCACTTGGGTGAGCAAGGGTTGCAATTCCATAAAACCTTGTTTGCCGCGCGCACCAGCTTCAGCAATTTTGAACACCTTGCCTTCAGCCTCGTCGAGCAACTCGGCCGCCGAACGGCCGGAGGGGTTGTAAGCGGAATCGGCGATCGCCGTGCCTACTTCCACCAAGCCGCGCAAGATGGCGCGATCGCGCACGATTTCGGCATAGCGCCGGATGTTGGCCGCACTGGGCGTGTTTTGCGCCAAGGCGCCGAGATAGGCCAGCCCGCCTACGGTGGTCAGCTCGTTGCTGTTTTCCAGCGACTCGGACACCGTCACCACATCGGCCGGCTTGCTGCCGTCGAGCAGCTTGGTAATGTGGCGGTAGATCAGGCGATGATCGTGGCGGTAAAAATCCTGCTCGGTAATGAGATCGGCGATGCGCTCCCAAGCGCTGTTTTCGAGCAGTAGCCCGCCCAGCACGGATTGCTCGGCTTCTACCGAGTGCGGGGGGAGTTTTATTGCGTCGACTTGGTTATCGCCCATAGCCCATTACAGTGAAAGAAATAGGAAAAAAGCAGGTTAGCACAGAAAAGCGGGCGACTATAAATCCTTGTCTCCCCAAACAAAAACGGGCCGCATCGCGGCCCGTTTTTGATAACTTACAACAGCTTGCTTAGGCGGCAGCCCCGAGCACGGAAACCGTGATGTTGGTCGTGATGTCGGTATGCAAAGCCAAGGTGATCGGGTGATCGCCGATCTGCTTGATCGCGCCTTGCGGCATGCGCACTTCGGATTTACTCACTTCAAAACCCTGGGCTTTAAGCGCGTCAACGATATCAACGTTGTTCACGGAACCGAACAGCTTGCCATCTGGGCCGGCCTTTTGCGTGATCTGCACCATAAAGCCTTCCAGCTTCTGGGCGCGCTCTTGCGCTTGGGCCAAGTGGGCGGCTTGCTGCTTTTCCAATTCCGCGCGGCGTGCTTCAAATTCCTTAAGATTGGAATCCGTGGCGCGCTTCGCCTTGCCCTGGGGGATCAGGAAATTACGCGCATAACCATCTTTCACTTTCACCACATCGCCGAGTTGGCCGAGGTTGACGACTTTTTCCATCAGAATAATTTGCATGGCGCGCTCCTTAGTGCAGGTCGGTGTAGTGCAGCAGCGCGAGGAAACGCGCGCGCTTCACCGCCACGGACAATTGGCGCTGAAAACGGGCCTTGGTGCCGGTGATGCGCGCCGGAATCAGCTTGCCGTTTTCGTTGATAAAATCCTCCAGCAAGCCGACGTCTTTGTAGTCAACTTCCTTGATGCCTTCCGAGGAGAAGCGGCAATACTTTCTACGTTTAAACATTTGACGAGACATTTTTTACCTCTATTCGATCAATTCGATGGTTTGCACATGCAACACCAACACGGAACTGGAACGGCTCTCTTTGGCGAGAAACCCAGTGGCTTTGACTTGGCACCCTTTGGCAAACTTGGCAACTTGTTCCGCTACCCCTTCTGCCGCCAGTGCGCTGATCACGCATTCCACTTTTCGTGGCGCTTTCGCTTCTACTTGCTCCGAGCGGTGCGCAATCGTAAATTCGATCAACGCGACCCCCGCTGGGCTGAAGCGCAACGCGCCCCGGGTCTCAAGCCGGCCGCATAGTTGCGTCCGGTTGCACGGCACTTTAATCACGCTCCTGGATTACGCTCCAGGCGCTGCCGCCTCTACCGCTGCTTCCACTCTCTCGGGCGCAGCTGGCTTAGCCCGCTCTTCGCGCATCATCGGCGAAGGCTCGGTGACCAAGCCTTTGGTTTTGATGGTGAGGTGGCGCAACACGGCGTCGTTGAATTTGAAGGCGTGTTCCAGTTCGTCCAGTGTCACCTGATCGCACTCGATGTTCATGAGCACATAATGGGCTTTGTGGATTTTCTGAATCGGGTATGCGAGCTGGCGGCGGCCCCAGTCTTCGAGGCGATGAATATGGCCGTTGCGGGTCGTGATCGTCGCCTTGTAGCGCTCGATCATGCCCGGCACCTGCTCACTCTGGTCCGGATGGACAATAAATACGATTTCGTAATGACGCATGCACACTCCTTTTGGATGATGCTTCCCGCGTGCAACGGTGAAGCAAGGTTAAGAAACGGTTCACCAGCCTGGCCGATGAGAGCCGCGCATTATACTGATTTACCTGGGCTATCGCAAATTCCGGACTAGGCGCAAAACCAGTTCTCCAGCAAGCCCCACCAGGCACGCCCAAACTGCTTGATCCTCCGTAGCCTACCCCTGCCTGCCTGGCCTACGACTTGCTTATGATCAAGTCAGGAGAATTCAAATGGCAGAAATTATTCATCTCGCAGCATACCGTTTGGCCCGTCGCACGGGTTGGACGCAAGAAATGGCGCATGGCTATCTTCGCGGAAATGCTTACCGCGTAGCGCAATTGGCGCCGCCGCAGGAACAATTGGATGGCAGTGAGGATTACGCGGTAGGCGTGCAACTCGGTTACCGCTATGGTTTGCATTACTTGCGTTGGCTGAAGGAAGCGCAGGGGCGTTGAAGCTTCGTCCGGGTTGACGATTTTTTGTTCAGCAGTCTAAAAATAGCGGCCTCTGGCCGCTATTTTTTTAAGCAGCCGCTTGTTTCAACGACTCAATCACATTATCGACCGCCCGATCGAGCAGCGGCAGATCGTCGATGATGCGCACGCTGCCGATGCGGAACGCAGCTTCCAGCTTGTCATGCGGCATGGTCGCGGCGCGCTTGCCTTGGCGGTCGGTGAAGAGATAGGCGTTCTTGAGTGGGCTGATCCACTTGAGTTTAGCTTGCATCCTCTCTTCCCCTTGATGGCTGAATTCCACCCAGACGCCGGGTTTGAGTTCATCGACCAGATGCTTCGCTTCGACTTCATCCACCACATCCAATTCAGACGAACTTGCAATCGGCATGAGTGAATCGGATTGTTCATCAATATCCGCCTGATCCATCCACCCTACACTGCCAATCGTGATTTCTTCCACTTCCAACTTGGCGTCAACGGCATTCGACTTGATGATTTCCAGCTTGACCTCGCGCCGATCCGTCACGCTTTCCGGGCGCACGAAGGGCAGTACCACGGCCGATTCTGCGGCGTCCTGCTTCTGCATCGCCTGGCGTGCGAGTACGGCGGCTTTCCATGCATCTTCTGGCACGGGCTGCGGCTCGGTCGGCGGATTGAAACCGGCTTTTACCGCGGCGGCGTGACATTTCACCAACTGGCTCATGAATTGATCGCGCGCTTCCTGGCTGATCTCGGCTTTGGTCATGCCTTCTTGCAAGCGGCGCAACAAGGCCGGTAGCGTCTTGACCATGTATTGGCGCGACTCTCGGCTGAGCTTGGGGCGCACACTCCAAATCAAGTCGTCCATGAGTCCGACCGCCTCCAACCAAGCGGACGATTCCGCCCCGCCCTGCTGATACGCAGCGCGCAGCGGCTTGATCCATTCCTGGCATAAAAACAGGCGCACGGTATCCGGCACCTCAATATCCGCGGCGCGCGCACGCACAGCTTCCTCGGCTGCATTTTGCGCGTCCTCGGTTTTGATTTGTTCGCGCTCGCGCGTTTCAATCATCTCTACCGATACTTCAACCAAGGCATCCGTCGCACGTTCTTGCTCTTCCAAAAAGCGCTCGAAATCGTCCAGCGCGCGTTCAAATACCACGAGGTTGTCCTCGAACTCATCGAGGATGCGCTGCACGATGCCCTCTACTGTCTGATACAGAGGGGATTCGTGGCCGATGGTTTCATCCCAACCGATGGCTGCTTCCGCCACGATATTGAGCAAGCGCCGCGTAGGATGGCTTTTTTTGGAGAAGAAAGCCTGATCCAGCATCGCCGCTTTCAGTACCGGGATTTGCAGCCGCCCCATCAACGCTTTGATCGGATCCGGCACCTGTTTATCCTCGAAAATAAAATCAAAGAGCATGGCCACGATATCGATGGTCATCGCATCCACCGAACCGAGCGATGCTCCAAGCTCGGTGTGCTTCAAGTCGCGCAGGATGCTCACATTACCTGCGACCAAACCGGCGGCATCGACTGCCACGCCGGCGCCCAATACCCCGGCGTCGCCATGCTGCAATTGCGTCAACTGCGTCACCACGATCGGATTGTGGGCAAGCACCGCGCCGGCCACCATGCCGGGCGCGCCACCCGCCATTCCACCAGCAAACCCGCTAGTCATCCCTCCTGGCATGCCACCTGGTACGCCGCCAATGGCCGTTCCAGGAGCTATGCCGCCAACTGGCATACCTTGCATTGCATACGCGCCTTGCGCCATACCGGGCAGCGTGCCACGCGCCATCGCCGCGCTCATGAGGTGTTGCATGGTGCTGAACAATTCACCTTCGTCTTGCGAAATCTCCATCGCTTCGACCGCAGCCGCCATGATTTCAGCCGCTTGTGACATGCCTTGACGTTTAATCTCGCGCTTGATTTTCGGCAGAATGCCTTTTTCCACTAGGTATTGATTCACCTCTTGGTACATGGAGACGGCACCGTTCTGCATGTGTTTATCCCACATCGTGACAAACAGCAGACGCACCTTAAGGCTTGCATCAGTTTCTCGGCATGATTCCAGAAAGGCATTCGCCAACACATCCGAACCGAGCGGATTTTTGTGTGACGCCAAATCTGGATCATGCAGCAGCGCGCCCATGCGCTTGTCTATGCCAAATAAACCTTCGCGACAATTGCCTTTCAGCTTGGCGGACATTTCCTGGATCGCGATCGATTCTTCAAGCTCATCCGGCGCGACTAGGCCAAACTCGTTGTCGACGTCCTCATTCGAACTATTATGTTTACTTTGCTCTCCGCGCACTGCGGCATTGAAATTACGGATGAAATGCAGGCGGAAGCCATGCTCGATCACTGAGCGCTTATCGCGCGCGACCGTCATTGCCTCGAGATAGAGATTCTGAATCTCCATCTGAACTGATTTTTCTGCGAACGTGAAGAAGTCATCGGTCAGCCGGTCCAACATGCCCTTCAGCGCGCCGGAGAGGCTGCCTACCGCCATCTCGCGGCAACGTTCAATGATGCGCAGATCGCTCGGGCTAGGGCCTTTATTGGATTCCGCCAGCGCATCCAGGATGCTGCTTTGCTCGGTGTCGCTCATGATCTTCCCCTACTGCTAATCGCTTGTGGATCTTTGTCACAAGCGTATTTTCACAACCGGTTGGGGGGGTAGCGTGGGGAAGCTGGACGGCAGGAAGCGCGCGTGCGCTTTTGACATCAAGCAATCCCGCTATCCTAGGGCGCTGCCCCTTAGACCGGAAATTTTGCGTCCCCATCTTTCGATGGGTTTGCCCGTTGCGATGTCGAACCCGAAGAGCATATAAAATCACTGGGTTCACGCTCAGTAATCGGATCGTTTTGAAAAAGCTTTAGAAGAAAAACCGTAGCGACGTACGGTATAAACCAAAAAATCCTGCGCGCCTTGTGGCACGCAGGATTTTCATTGGAAAAACATTGGGTTACCGGGCCGGCTTATTTACCGGCAATTTCTTGCGTAATCATCCAGCGCCCGGCTTCGCGCCGCCAGTGGAGAGTCTTGTTGACGACGTCTTGGTACGCATCCGATTGGTAGGTTTGGCGGAATTCGCTGATGGCAGTATCCGCGCCTGTTAGGCGCACATTAATATTATCGATCGTTAGCGCAATGGTTCCGGGCTGGGCAAGGCGCTGAATACGTTGCTTCGCCCACGACTCGCGCGCTCCGCCATTGGCAGGCACAAACCCCATCGAATACATCGCCAGATAGGCATCGGATTTTTTGGCCGCCCATGCGGTGATCCAGTCTTTAATAGCTGTGCGAACCTGTTCTTCATCGGACACGATCACCGGTTTGGCGACAGGGGCCGGCACTGGTTGAGGCATGGGGTAAAGCGCAGCAATACGTGCCACCGCCGCGGGTTTATCCACGACCAACGAGACCGGCGTTTGCGGTGGGCAGGCCGTCGCCGGATCGACTTCAAACGGGTCTTCCCCCAATTCGCTCGGAGAAGGTGTCTCGATGCGGCGCAAATTGAGGGCCGCCAGCAGCGTACCCATCGCCGCATGGGTGCGCGCATACGCGATGCCCTGATCATAGGTGCTATTCACAAAAGCACGGCGTGCTTGAAACAATTCATTTTCGGTATCCAGCAGATCGAGCAAGGTACGTTGGCCGATATCGAATTGCTTGCGGTAAGCGTCACGCGCTTTTTCCGAGGCCAGTTGATGTGCATCAAGATAACGCAGCTGCTCCGCAATACGCCGCGTATCGTTATAGGCAATGGCTAAAGTCTGGCGCACATCGCGGCAGGCTTTGTCGCGCAGGTCTTTTGATGCATATAGATTCTCAACCGCTTGGCGTTTCAACGCCGAATCGGAACCGCCGCGAAACAAGTTGTAATTGAGCACCATCTCCACCACGCGATCTTGACGACTCCCCAATATACCGTCGCGGTTGTGGTCCAAGTCTTGGCGCGCACGCAGCTCGACCCGCGGCATAAAGCCGGCATTGCGGCCATCCTGATCCATCTGGGAGGAACGGATATTCTCAATCGCGGCACTGATCACCGGGCTTTGTTTGATCGCCTCCAATGCGGCGGCGTTAGACGTGGGGGGCACACCTGTTTGCAGTAATGCGGGTTCAGCCATGTCAGTCGGCGGCAGCTCGCCCACGATGCGCTGATATCGGGCGCTGACATCATGAAGATTCGTCACTTCTGTCAAAAGATTGGATTCAGAGAGCGACAGGCGGCCACCCGCTTGCTCGAAATCCACGCGCCGCCCTACCCCGGCTTTCACGCGCTGCTCCATCTGATCGAACAGCAGGCGATGTTGGGCGTAGTTTTCTTCGGCCAATTTGACTAATTTGCGGTAGCGCAGCACATCGTAATAAGCACGGCTCGCTTCAGATGCGGTGTTTTCTGAGATATCGAGCAACTCGTAATAACGCACCAGCTTCAAGTACCCCAGGCGGCGCACCTCGCTTCGGGTAGCAAAACCGTCAAACAGCATTTGATTCAAACTGGCGGATAAACCGCGGCGATTAAAGTCTTTATCCGCTTGATTTGGCTGCTCCAAATGCTCGCGCCCGACACCAGCGGTGATATCCACGCGCGGGAAATAGCCGCCGCGGGCAGCATCCTGCTGTGCCAGGGTGCCGTTAAAAGCGCGCCAACGCACCTGCACCTCAGGATTTTGTAGCACCGCCTGTTGCGCGGCTTCACTCAGCGTGGCAGCGTGCGCAATCAACCCGGTCAGGCCGAGAAATGACGCCAAGACGCCCTTAAAAAACAAAAAACTTCTCATTTTCTTATTCAATCCTATTTATATACTTTCGAGCAGAAGCGGTTAGCCCTTAAGAATTCCCTCTAGGAAACCGTTGAATTGGTTAATTAGCAAATTCTATACCACCAATTTGCCAAATTACCACATAAATTCATGGGATAACGCCCGCGTGTCATATTCAAGGGGTTCAAAACTGCATTCGGCGCCCCATACACTCTGTCCCTGGCAGGACATGCATGCAGGATTTTGCCTTGTTCAATGAAACTGTCGGCTTGCCGTCTCCAGGCGCTTGGTTAACAAACCGCGCGAGCTTCCCGCTTTGGGAATCTATTCGAAAGGGATTGTACCTAACCACAGGGCTGGTATTAATCGGTATCGGGTTTACGGTCGGTGCGGCGCCCGATCTAGACAAAATGCTCCTGCTCGCGCAACAACGCTATGGCACGGCGGGGACGCAAACTGTGCAGCAGTGGCGCGCCCTATTGCGTGAAGCGCATGGGCTGCCGGAACCGGAAAAAATTAAACGCGTAAACGCGTTCTTCAACCGCCGCATCGCCTTCCGAGAGGATGCGGAAATCTGGGGCGCAGCGGATTATTGGGCGACACCGCTGGAAACCCTGGGGCGTGGTGCAGGCGATTGCGAAGACTTTACCATCGCAAAATATGTGACACTGAAATTGCTCGACGTGCCGATTGAGCGCATGCGGCTCATCTACGTGCGCGCCAAGATCGGCGGGCCGCATAGCAGCATCAGCCAAGCGCATATGGTGCTTGGCTATTACGCCACGCCGGGCGAGGAACCGCTGGTCTTGGATAATTTGATCACCGATATTCGCCCCGCTTCGCACCGCAGCGATCTGCAGCCGGTATTCAGTTTCAACAGCGATGGCTTGTGGGTCGGACAGGCGGCCGGCTCATCCGCCAACCCCACCGCCCGTTTGTCGCGCTGGCGCGATGTGATTACGCGCATGCAGGCAGAGGGATTGGAATGAATAACACAATGACCCCTTACTTTACTGATTTAGATTAGGAGAAGCAGACCATGTCACTCTTACGACAACTTTGGCTAGCCGTAATCAGCATGATGCTTGTTATTTTCATCGGCAGCTTTCTGGTCAGCGTGCTAACAGCGCGCGCTTATTTGGAGCAGCAGCTCTCCATCAAGAACCTAGACAACGCCAGCGCCTTGGCGCTCACGCTCTCGCAGTTACCAGATAAAGACCCGACTGCGATAGAGCTCCTGGTGTCGGCGCAATTCGACACCGGGCATTACCAGGAGATTCGTCTTACCGACCCTTCACACCGCGTCATCGTGGAGCGCAAATACGCCGGCGACGCGCTCGGCGCACCGGCCTGGTTTGCGCGGGTTTTCCCCATCCGCACCACACCGGGCATTGCCCAGGTACAAGATGGTTGGCGCCAACTAGGCACACTCAGCGTGTCCAGCCACAGTCGCTATGCTTACCGTGAGCTTTGGCGCGGCGCGCTTCAGTTATTAGGCTGGTTGCTCGCAGCCGGTCTCTTTGCCGGGGTGATTGGCACATTCTTGCTGCGAATCATCGTGCGCCCGCTCAATCAAGTGGTGGGTCAGGCGCAGGCTATCAGCGAGCGCCGATTCACCATGCTCAGCGAACCACGCACGCCCGAATTAAAAAGTGTGGTGCGCGCCATGAACCAGATGGTCGCCCGACTCAAACAAATGTTCGCGGAGGAAGCCGAGCGGCTCGACCATTTGCAGCGCAAAATCAATCACGATTCCGTTACGGGTCTACCCAACCGCGATGCTTTTATGAATCTGCTGCAGACGACGCTAGCGAGTGAGGATGCCGCGCCCTTGGGTGTGTTGCTGTTTGTGCGCATGGCGGATCTGGGTGAAATCAATCGCCAAGCGGGTCATGGCAAAGCTGATTTGCTGCTACAGCAGGTCGCCACACTATTGAATGCGCATTGCGCCCAACATACCGGCCACGTCGCGGCACGCTTGAATGGCACCGACTTCGCACTGCTGGCGCCCGATGAAATAGTTATTGC
>JAUXTZ010000018.1 GCA_030681095.1 Burkholderiales bacterium | reverse complement strand
TACCCACGACCGATCCCAATATTACATTCGGCATGGCGATTGCCGTCTTTCTCATGATTATTTTCTACAGCATCAAAGTAAAAGGCTTGGGCGGATTCTTGGGTGAGCTTGCTTTCCAGCCCTTTGGCAAATGGGGCATGCCTGCAAACTTATTGTTGGAAGGCGTAAACCTGATCGCCAAACCGATCTCGTTGGCGTTGCGGCTATTCGGCAATATGTATGCGGGCGAGATGATCTTTATTTTGATCGCCATTATGTATGGCGCGGGCATCGGCTTCGGTCTTTTCGCCGGCGTGTTGCAGTGGGCCTGGGCCGTATTTCACATCCTGATTATTACGCTGCAAGCCTTTATTTTTATGACGCTGACCATCGTGTATATGGATATGGCGCATCAAGAGCATCACTAATTTTTAGTTTTTCAGATATCAAGTAACGTCACACTTTTAAGGAGATATTCAAATGGAAATGGCAAACGCACTGTTGTACATCGCCGGCGCTTTGATGATGGGTCTGGGCGCATTGGGCGCCGCGGTCGGCATCGGCATTCTCGGTGGTCGCTTCTTGGAAGGCGCAGCACGCCAACCGGAATTAATCCCGATGTTGCGTACCCAGTTCTTCATCGTGATGGGTCTGGTGGATGCGGTGCCGATGATCGCTGTTGGTATCGCCATGTATGTTTTGTTCGCGGTTGTGAAATAAGCCGATTGAGTCGAGAGTAAAGCCATGAATATAACCGCCACCCTCATCGGCCAAACGCTTACATTCTTTTTGTTCGTTTGGTTTTGCATGAAGCTCGTGTGGCCGCCCATCATGAATGCTTTGGCCGAGCGCAAGAAGCTGATCGCCGATGGCCTCGCCGCCGGCGAGCGCGGCAAGCACGAGTTGGAGCTTGCCTCCAAACGCGCTGCCGACAACTTGCGTGAATCTAAAAGCAAAGTAGCGGAAGTGATCGCGCAGGCGGAAAAACGCGCCGCGCAGATCGTCGAAGAAGCCAAAGGTATTGCAAAAGCGGAAGGTGATCGTTTGATCGTCGCCGCCAAGGCCGAAATCGATCAGGAAGCCACCCGTGCCCGCGAATCGTTGCGCGAAAGCGTAGCGGCCCTCGCCGTGGCCGGTGCGGAAAAAATCCTGCGCCGCGAAGTTGATGCCAAGGCCCACGCCGATTTGCTCGAAGCCATTAAGAAGGAACTGTAATGGCTGAATTGGTCACCATCGCACGCCCTTACGCTGAAGCCGTGTTTCGCTTGGCAGAAGAGGGCAAGGCCTTCGACGCTTGGTCGCGCATGCTCGCGACCTGCGCCGCTGTCGCCCAAGACGCACAAATGGTCGCGCTCGTCAGCAACCCCAATGTGGGCGCTAAGGATGTGGCCCGCGTGTTCTTGGGGGTGTGCGATACCGAGCTCAATGAGCAAGGCAAAAACTTCGTCCAGATGCTAATCGAAAATCATCGCCTGGCCACCCTGCCCGATATCGCTGCGTTATATGAAGACCTCAAGCGTACGCATCAAGGTGAAGTGGAAGCATTGATCTCTTCCGCATTCCCGTTGGACGACGCACAGCGCCAAACGCTGGTCGCCGGTCTGGAAAAACGCTTCGCACGTAAAGTTAATGCCACCACACAAGTTGACGCCAGCCTCATCGGCGGCGCGCGCATCGTGGTGGGGGATGTGGTGATTGACGGCTCTGTCGCCGGTCAGCTCCAAAAAATGTCGTCCGCGCTCAAATCTTAGGAGTAGCTATGCAACTCAATCCATCTGAAATCAGTGAACTGATTAAAAACAAAATTCAAGGCCTGGAAACCGGCGCGGATACGCGCACCCAGGGCACCGTGGTTTCGGTCACCGACGGCATCGTGCGCGTGCACGGCTTGTCCAACGTGATGGCCATGGAGATGCTGGAATTTCCCGGCAACACCTTCGGCTTGGCGCTGAACCTCGAGCGCGACTCGGTCGGCGCAGTGGTGCTGGGTGATTACGAACACATTACCGAAGGCGATACGGTGAAATGCACCGGGCGCATTTTGGAAGTGCCCATCGGCCCCGAACTGGTTGGCCGCGTGGTGAATGCGCTGGGTCAGCCGATCGACGGCAAAGGTCCGATCAACGCCAAACTTACCGCGCCGGTGGAAAAAATTGCGCCGGGCGTAATCGCGCGTAAATCGGTATCGCAGCCAGTGCAAACCGGCTTGAAAGCGATTGACTCCATGGTGCCGATTGGCCGTGGCCAGCGCGAGTTGATCATTGGCGATCGTCAAACCGGTAAGACTGCCGTTGCGGTGGATGCGATCATCAACCAAAAAGGGCAGGACATGTTCTGCATCTACGTTGCGATCGGTCAGAAGGCTTCGACCATTGCCAACGTGGTGCGCAAACTGGAAGAGCACGGTGCGATGGCTTTCACCGTCGTCGTGGCCGCCTCCGCATCCGACTCCGCCGCGATGCAATACATCGCGCCCTATGCCGGCTGCACCATGGGCGAGTACTACCGCGACCGCGGCCAAGACGCGCTGATCGTTTACGACGATTTGACCAAGCAAGCTTGGGCCTATCGCCAGATCTCGTTGTTGCTGCGCCGTCCGCCGGGCCGCGAAGCGTATCCGGGCGATGTGTTTTATCTGCACTCGCGTTTGTTAGAGCGCGCCGCGCGTGTGAACGAAGATTACGTCGAAAAATTCACCAACGGTGAAGTCAAAGGCAAGACCGGTTCGCTCACCGCGCTGCCGGTGATTGAAACCCAAGCCGGTGACGTGACCGCTTTCGTGCCGACCAACGTGATTTCGATTACTGACGGCCAGATTTTCTTGGAAACCGATTTGTTCAACGCCGGTGTGCGTCCCGCGATCAACGCCGGTATTTCGGTGTCGCGTGTGGGCGGTGCGGCGCAAACCAAAGTGATTAAAAAGCTCGGCGGCGGCGTGCGTTTGTCGCTGGCGCAATACCGCGAGTTGGCGGCGTTCGCGCAGTTTGCATCCGACCTGGACGAAGCGACCCGCAAGCAATTGGAGCGCGGCAAACGCGTCACCGAGCTGATGAAGCAGCTGCAATTCTCGCCGATGAATGTGGCGCAAATGGCAGTGTCCTTGTTCTCTGTGAACAAGGGCTACATCGACGAAGTGGAAGTGAATAAAGTCCTCGCGTTTGAATCCGCTTTGTATGCCTTCTTGAAGAGCAAGTATCAAAGCGTGCTCGATACGATTGCCAGCACCAAAGACCTGGACGAAGCGACCGAGAAACAACTCGTTGCCGCACTCGACGAGTTCAAGAAAACCGGTACCTATTAAGGATAACGGCGATGGCAAACAGTCGCGAAATTCGTGTCAAGATCAATAGCGTCAAGAACACGAAGAAAATCACTAAGGCCATGGAAATGGTGGCCGCCTCCAAAATGCGCAAAGCGCAGGAACGGATGCGTGCTGCCCGCCCCTATGGCGCGAAAATTCGCGCCGTGATGCGGCGCATGAGCCACGCTAAGACCGAATACCACCATCCGCTGTTGCAAAAGCGCGAGCAGATTAAAAACGTGGGCTTGATTGTCGTCACCTCCGATAAGGGGCTGTGCGGCGGTCTTAACACCAACGTGCTGCGAGTCGCGGTGAGCAAGGTTAAAGAGTGGAGCCAAGAGGGCAAGCAAGTCCAAGTGTGCGCCATCGGCAACAAGGGCTTCGGCTTCATGCAGCGCATGAATGCAAACATCGTGTCGTACATCACTCACATGGGCGATACGCCCGCGCTGGATAAGTTGCTGCCACCGGTGACGGTGATGTTGGATAACTATCTCAAAGGCGAGATCGATGCGATCTACCTGTGCTCCACTGTATTCGTGAATACGATGAAGCAGGAGCCGACGCTGATGCAATTGGCCCCGATTGTGGATCAGCCCGATACCATTTCCAAATCCCAGGGCGACGACAAGCTCGGCATTTGGGAACACCACTGGGACTATATCTACGAACCGGATGCGAAAGAAATTCTCGACACCCTGTTGCCACGCTATGTCGAATACACCGTGTATCAAGCGGTGGCCGAGCACATGGCCTCGGAGCAAAGCGCGCGCATGGTAGCGATGAAGGCGGCCTCGGACAACGCAGGCAACCTGATCGATGAATTGACCCTGATTTACAACAAGACCCGCCAAGCAGCGATTACGAAAGAGTTGTCCGAGATCGTGGGCGGCGCGGCAGCGGTTTAACAAATTTCGAATTTGACTATTTAGGAAACAACCATGAGCCAAGGAAAGATCGTGCAGTGCATCGGCGCGGTGATCGACGTGGAGTTCGGTCGCGCGAATATGCCCAAGGTGTATGACGCGTTAAAAGTGAGTGACATCGATTTAACGCTCGAAGTGCAACAGCAATTGGGTGACGGTGTGGTGCGCACCATTGCGCTGGGTTCCACCGACGGTCTGCGTCGTGGTTTAGAAGTGACCAGCACCGGCGCACCGATTATGGTGCCCGTCGGCATCAAGACCTTGGGCCGCATTATGGATGTGCTGGGCCGCCCGATTGACGAAGCGGGCCCGGTAGAAGCCGAGAAGCTGGCCTCGATTCATCGCCATGCTCCCGCCTTCGACGAGCTGGCCGCATCGACCGAGATTCTCGAAACCGGTATTAAAGTGATCGACTTGTTCTGCCCCTTCGCTAAAGGCGGTAAGGTCGGCTTGTTCGGTGGCGCCGGCGTGGGCAAAACTGTAAACATGATGGAGCTGATTCGCAACATCGCGATTGAGCACTCTGGTTATTCTGTTTTCGCCGGTGTGGGGGAGCGTACCCGTGAAGGCAACGACTTCTATCACGAGATGAAAGAAGGCGGCGTGTTGGATAAAGTGGCCCTGGTTTACGGCCAGATGAACGAGCCGCCCGGCAACCGTCTGCGCGTGGCGCTGACGGGGCTAACCATCGCGGAAAATTTCCGTGACGAAGGCCGCGACGTGTTGCTGTTCGTCGACAACATCTACCGCTTCACCTTGGCCGGTACCGAAGTGTCCGCGCTATTGGGTCGCATGCCCTCCGCGGTGGGTTACCAACCGACGTTGGCGGAAGAAATGGGCCGCCTGCAAGAGCGCATTACTTCCACCAAGACCGGCTCCATTACCTCGATTCAAGCCGTGTATGTTCCAGCGGATGACTTGACCGACCCATCGCCCGCCACCACCTTCGGCCACTTGGATGCGACTGTGGTGCTGTCGCGCGACATCGCATCGCTGGGGATTTACCCGGCGGTGGATCCGCTCGACTCCACCTCGCGCCAGCTTGATCCGCTGGTCGTGGGCGAAGAGCACTACAACACCGCGCGTTCGGTGCAAGCCACCTTGCAGCGCTACAAAGAATTGCGCGACATTATCGCGATTCTGGGTATGGACGAGCTCTCCCCCGAAGACAAGCTGGCCGTGGCCCGCGCGCGTAAAATTCAGCGCTTCTTGTCGCAGCCGTTCTTCGTGGCGGAAGTGTTCACCGGCTCGCCCGGCAAATACGTTTCGCTCAAAGAAACGATCAAAGGCTTCAAGGCAATCGTCAATGGCGAATACGATCACCTGCCCGAGCAAGCGTTCTACATGGTCGGCGGCATCGAAGAAGCCGTCGAAAAAGC
>JAUXTZ010000323.1 GCA_030681095.1 Burkholderiales bacterium | reverse complement strand
TGAAGCGGCCGTCCTGCGCGGATTGCGCGGTGCCATTGCCCGCCCCAGTAAGGGTAATAGTCGCACCCTGTAGCGGCACACCGCTGGCCTGATCCAGGATCACACCGATCACGGTACCCAGTAACGATGGCGCACTTCCGGGCTCGGCGCTTAAGGCGCGCAAAACCACCGCAGTCACATAGGGATCCGCGCTCCAACTGCCATCTGATCCTTGCTGCCCAAGCAAATAATTTTGCACCGTAGCGTGGAGCGTCGGATCCGTCGCAATGGAATTCACTGCCAACAGTGCAAGTGCCGTGAGCGACACATCCTGATTCCAACTCCCGTCGACAGCCTGCTTCTGTAGCAGCCACGCGACCAATTGGTTGATCGCAGTAAGCGAACCCGTGCTTGCCGGTACCATCTGTAGCGCAGAAGCGCTCATCGCAGAGTTGACGACACGTTCGACGTCGGTGGAGCCGGTCATGCCACCGTCCAACTGAACGATAGACGCAAGGTAATTGCGTGCATTCAAGGCCGCTGAACTGTTAGAAAGCCCGGCCTTGGCGTAGGCCGTCAACGCCCAAGCAGTGTCGAGTGCATGGCTCGTGTAGTCCACCCCGCCGCCAAAGCCTCCATCCGGATTTTGCAGAGCGTTCAGTTGCGCGATGAGGGAGGATGTACTTCCCCCCATCAAGCTTGTTGAAACGATCCGGCGGGAGAGATATTCAGTGCTATCTTCGGTATCGGCGGCAATAGCGGCAAACAGAGGGGCCGGCACTGTCGCCAAGAGCTTAAGGATGTGCAGGGTTTCATTACGCGACTGGTATGACGACGCGACCGATGCCGCTTCGCCACTGAGGCTGCCATCCCCCTGCACTTGGCTTTGCAGCCAAGCCAAACCTTTAGTTACTTCGGCGGAGGGCGCGGCCAGTGACGGCTGGGCAAATGAAATCAGACACAGAAATGCAAAATAACACCGGATGATGTGTTTCATCCTGGCCTCCCTTGGCATTGGTACAACATTAATTCAGCATTTATTGATTTATTGTTTCGCCGACCGGTAAAGTACGAGTACCAAATTAAGTTCTATTTTTCTAGGCACTTTATGAAAATTGACCGGCGTTTTGAAGCAATGCTATAGTCATCATTAATATTTTGCAAGAAATCTAGAACGCCCACCACGAGGGGCGCTACAAGACACACCAAGGGAGATTTCCGTGATCGCATCGCGCATACTCCGCCGCACGTCGGCGCTGGTTCTTATCACCTTCACCTCGCTCACCATGCAGCCGCTGCAAGCGGCCATGCAACTGCCCAAGGCCGAGCGCGCCAAGCCTGCCGCCGCTACGCCAGATGAGAAATTCTCCCGCGCACTCGCCGACATCCACGAAATCCTGAAACAACTCGCCCCCGCTGCAGCCATGCCCGCAGCGTTAACCGGCAAGCAAAAGGACATCCGTGCCATCGGCCCCGACATAAAAATCATCGTCGAAGAAGACATCAAGCCCATGCCCGGCGTGAACGTCGCCGCCAAGATGAAAGAGCTGCGATCTAAATTGAAGGACATCGGCGACTACTCGAAGGCCGCCGAAGATTCCTTTGCCGAAGTCGAGAAACACATCAAGGACAAGAAGCTTCCCGCCGAAATCCTCGCCCGCCATGAAGCCTCGGTAAAAGAATACCAAGCGCGCAAGATCGAATTCGAAACGCTCACCAAGGCCGTGAGTGCCGCCGATGATGCAGCGGACAAGAAAACCCTCCCCGGCGCGCTCAATGCCCTGGGCGCCTTCTTCGCCAAATATCCGAATGAAAAAGCCCACACCCCCACCGATCCCAACAAGCTGCCCTGGCGCACCCCGGATGGCAAGGTGAGGAAGCCCTTTGAAACCGAGAAAGAATTCAAGACCAGTCTGTTCAAGCAAGAACGCACGCACTTGGCCGGGCCGATTCCCTGGGGGCTGACGCTGCCCGCCACCAATCTACCCGCAACGCCAGTGGCAGGCGATCTGGCGTCGACCGAGGATGTGCAGATCACCCCGGCCATTCAGACCTTGGCCGATTCATTGGGCAAAAGCCCCGTCAAAATCCATAACTGGGTGCGTAACAACATCGAATTCCTGCCCACCTACGGTTCGATCCAGGGTGCGGATATGACGCTCCAGACCAAACGCGGCAATGCTTTCGATACGGCGAGTTTGTTGATTGGGCTCTTGCGCGCCAGCGGTATTCCCGCACGCTATGTGTACGGCACCATCGAAGTCCCTGCCGACAAGGCGATGAACTGGGTGGGTGGGGTGACCAAGCCGGAAGCCGCGCAAAGCCTACTTGGCCAAGGCGGCATTCCGAACATCGGCGTGATCGCGGGCGGCACGATGCGCTCGATCAAGCTGGAGCATGTGTGGGTGGAGGCGTGGGTGGATTATGTGCCATCGAGAGGTGCGGTCAACAAGGTGGGCGATACTTGGGTGAAAATGGATGCGAGTTTCAAGCAATACACCTACACCCAGGGGATAGACATCAAGACGGCGGTGCCGTTGGATGCCAACGCGCTGATTACTCAAGCCCAAACCGGAGCAACTGTCAATCAATCTGAGGGCTGGGTGCAGAATCTGAATCAAGCCGCTGTCACGCAAACTTATAAGAACTATGCCACACAACTACAAGCGTATCTGGATAGTCGTGACCCGGAAGCGGTCGTCGGCGACATCATGGGCACCAAGCAAATTCAGCAGCAGAACTATTCGATCCTGCTGGGAAGCCTTCCCTACAAGACACTCGCCATCGGCACCAAATTGAGCGCGTTGCCAACTTCAGTTCGGCATACCACAACCATAGCGCTCTATCTCTCCGAACTGGATCGTGCCTTGGACGCACCCGGTTTAAGTTACACGATTTCTCTGCCTGCGCTGGGCTATAAACGACTGGGTGTGACCTATGTGCCAGCTACCCCTGCGGATCAGCAGATTATCGATAGCTATAAGCAAAACAATGCGGCGGTGTTGCCAGCCTACCTCATCAATGTTCAGCCGGCCATTCAAATAGATGGTCAGACCGTGGCCACCGGCCCATCCCTAAAAATGGGGGCTGCCCAGTTCTGGTCAGTTACCCTCAGCGACCCGCTGGGCCAGCTGACTGGTACGGAAAACTTCGGTGGAACGTCGGGCGACGAAATGGTGTTCGGCATCAACGGCAACGGCGTCACCAACAACTTGGTAATTGCGCGCATGATCGGCGTGAACCCCGATACCGCCGCTGAAAACCTTCATCAGCTTGGGTTGCACTACTGGATGGAACACGACCTCTTCGATGAAATGGCGGCAAAAGCGTTGGGGGTCACACGCTACCGGCTGCCATCCGTCGGTCAGTTCAGCTCGCCCCTGACGGTGCGCTACTTCTTCGGGGTACCCAAGTCCGGTTTCTATGGCGGCCGCCAGATTGATGCCAAGCGCGTGGCTTACGCCGTAGCCGCGCCTGACACCAAATCGCGCATCGCATTCGCCATGCAGGCAGGCGCGCAGGGCTCCCTGATCGAAGGTACGGTCGTCGACCAGCTCTTCAGCCGCCCGGATGAAACTTCGGTCTCAACTTCGCAAATCCTCTCCATTGCCAATCGCCAGGGGCTAAAACTGTTCCTAGTCAAATCCGATAATTTGGAGGCCCAGCTCGCGTTGATTTCGACAACCTCCGAGGTCAAGCAGGACATTCGTAATGCTGTCGCGGTGGGCATGCATGCAGTGATTCCGGAACGCGAGATCACCCACAACGGATGGAGCGGTACGGGCTACATCCTGCAAGATCCAATTACTGGCGCCGCAGCCTACTTGATTGATGGCGGATTGAACGGGGACTTCTCTCCAGCCTGCCAGCCAGGCTTGGTGCCGATTCAGTCCAGAGCAGCCACCGCAGCCTTGAATGGGGTTCGCCAAGCCATCATACGAGGAGCGGCCGCCACCGGAGTACGAGCGGGTGTTGCCGCCGCCAGCGCCATTGCGGTTGGCACGACGACCGCCGCCGGCGCGGCTATCGCGACCATCAGTCTGGCGCTGACCGCTGCGCTTGTGGTGAGCGTGGTGGTTATGGTGCTGTTCTGGCTCTACTCTACTATTATGAAGCTAGAATTGGCCGAGGCCCAAATGATCGGCGCCGCAGGTTCAACCGATTGCTCTTGTGCGCCGGAGCCGAAACCAGCGGAGTGTGGGTGCAAGATCACACAACCAGGTTACCATCGCGGAGGCGACCCAATTCATAACAGGTGCGCCGATATACTTGCCTACAATGACTTTCCTGGCAGCGATACATGCGTCACCACGCCAGCTGGCGAGTCAAAATGTTTTGACACTTACAAGCCGGGCCAAGTGTGCGAGGTCAAGACGTACAACTGCCGCCCGGATCGTTCTAATAATTGGTGTCAATCTTCATTTTTGCAGGACATGGACCGTGAAAAAGCATTACTCGAGGCCCGCATTGCCCAAGAATGCAAGCTGAGTTTCTGCTTTATTGGGGGAGACCCTCAAGTCATGGGGATCGTTTCGAGTTGGGGGCTCGGTGCGACAATCGTCGATTCAAGCGGCCAGTGCATCCAGCCTTAATAGCTGGAGAATATGTTGACTATGCTACGCCGAGACGAAGAGATACTAATACACTCCCCAGGGCACGATGAAGCTTTCATTGATCGCTTGGTTCCAGCTTTGCTGGCTATATGGGGAGACACTGTGTCTGTAGGGGGCGATCCTCGGACACGCGATATCGAAAGCGTTATCAGGAGTGCGAAAGAAAATTTTGTTGCAAGCCTCGGCGCAAGCGGATTTCACATATTTGGTAGAGATAAACAGAGAATTTCCATCGGACTGAACACTGCTGAGAGAATGGTTCGCAGAGTACCCACCGGACAAATGTTTTCCCGAATCAGCATCGGAATGGTAGGGCTCAAAGACCCAGCACTCGCATCTCGCCTGCTCATCACCACATCCGAATTGGCGGACGCGTGGTTCGGATATTACACGCCCGAGCCAAGCGGTTTCCTATTGGCTGTACGGCTAGGGGCCTATGGAGCCGATGATGTTCACTTAATTCGTGCTAGTAAGAAGTACGCGCGTCTACGGGCATCAGACCTTCCGAAGTTATCCGCATTCACCCACACGGACTGGCCAAATCCTCGCATTCCAATCCGTCTGGGTTGGCTGAATTATTGGTCCTCTTCAACGTGTACAGAATTAGGATTCCCAAACCGGGACGGTGATGCCGAATTATTCGCTCACTCTCAGCGCACAGAAAAAGGCGCATTGGTATTACAGTTAACACCAGAACCTCTTGACCTTAGTCTTAACTACCATGTGGAGGCAACTGAAAGAGCTTACAAGAGGTTTTGGCAGATCGGTCAATAGTGGCGCTCCTAGTACAGCAAGGTTTCTCCAGAATTCCGGACAGTTTTATTTCTGCACCTCAGTGCCTTGCGCCATGAGTTACGACTACCTTTTTTTCCGGCTAAAGCGGCCTATCTCCTCCCACCTCGAGATTGGTAGCGATACGATAATGAATTTAGGCAGTGTGGATTACGTAAAAAAATGGATCACGGAGAATTTCCCAAACATCGTTTGGACAAATGCCGGTCACACGGTATGGGGCGTGTTGATTTTAGACGACGTGCACTTAGAAATCTTTCTAGGAAGAACAGAAAAGACCACTCTCGATTCATTCCGAGTCGGAACTTCTTATCACGAACACTCTTTACAACAAATTCAACGCATCGCCGACGCCTTACAACTCACGGCTTTTGACATGCAAACATGCGATCTCTTCTCACCCACTGCCGCCGATGAATAACGGTTGTTTGTATTCAGTGTGTTAGCTCACAACATTAATTATGCAATTCCTCCAGATAGAGCGGCTTGGATCGACCGCATCGAGCGGGGCTGCGTTGCCTTGGAAACAACTTGTCCATTCGGTCGCCTGATGACCGCACGCTCGGCTGAGAAACCAGACAAGCTGATCACGAATAGACAACAGTATCTCCAGGGTCGGCTCAAACATAGCGCGTGGCTATTTGATCTTGGCAATGGGAGATGCGGTGGGATAAACCGTTTGGGATTTGTGGATAGCCACTTTGCCAGCGCTGGTGGCCGCTTCAATGAAATAAGCGGGATCGTATACGATTTTATGATCACTTTTCAGACCGAAACCTGGGCAGAATGCGAGCGCACCTTCATTACCGTCGGCGACGCCGTAGGTGCCTACTCGGCAATGCTTTGCCCCGACGCAGCAATGAAACGGCTGATTTACTATGAAAGGTTGGTATCGGGACATTTGGCGTTTATGATCCAACAGGACGACATGCACATGCGTGCGAGCGCAGAGGCAGACATGAGGGAAGGCGAAAGACTGCAAGCGGATCTCGCTGGGATTGGGCGGCAATTGCCACGCTTCAACGACCACCCCCTCGCCACTCGAGATAACCCCGCCCAACCAAAACAGTTAGGTTGGATCAATTACTGGTCAGCACAGACCTGCGAATACCTGGGTTTCCCTGATCCGGAGCGGGACAAGGATTTGCTCGCCCATTCCTACCGTACGGCTGCGGGTGCGTGGCTGGTTAAACTTTGCCCCGAACCGCTGGACTTGAACCGCCCGGATCACTTAAGCATCTTTGCCGACATCTACGCGCGCTTCCCAAAGCTCGGTATCCGAGGTTCCCAAACAACCCTTGGCGAATTACCTTCAGTCGGTTATCCGCAAAACACTGTTTTCATCCACGAGTCCGATCCATGGTACATCATTGATCGCCTCGTTCCTTTCCTTCAAAAACAGGGGCTCCGAGCCGTTGAACGTCTCCCCAAAAACGCGGCAGAAGGGACACTCACCGTAGGATTGATTCGCGGTGCAGATTGGACAATTATCAAAACCATCCCTGAAGTGTATCTGGCAGAGGAATCGGCCAGCACTGGTAAGCCACGCTTGGTTGAGTTTTGTAATGCAATTGGACGAGAAGGCTTCATACTGAATGTGTATAACCAAATCGAGGCCATTTTGCTCGAAACCGACGGGGCTGGGCTGACGCATGTCTCGGGGTTTCGGGATGTAGATTCGAATAGAGAGGACAATCTAGCTTACATAGCGCCCCAAGAACCCGCCGAAGTGGCGTTCGCACTGCTGCCTATCACTGTGGATATGCTCAACCTTGACGATTTCGGACAACTTGCGCAGCAGTTGTATGAAGCGTTAGCCAGAGAAAACGCAGACCTATGCAGCAACGAAGGCTTCGTGGCGGCGTTACGCAGCAAACTTCTGCAAGACCGACAGGGATTAAGAATTTATTTCGTTCCCATATAATGTTCAATCCGAACCGACCGTAGTGGTTGATGCGGATACACACAGCATATCGATTTCCAGCGCAGCTCCCCCCGTCAATGGGCCGATTACAAGCGATAAGTATCGGTGACCCCGATCCGCTTAAAAATCCGTCCCGGCAAAATGCAAGTTTGACTCAGGAAATAGACCGGCCCCAAGAAGACCGCGCCCAAGAGGAGTTCTGCAATCAACTTGCGCCAAATGGGGCCGGTATGCATTTCAATAAGCGCCATATAGGCCAACAAAAAGAAAACCAAAATCCCGATGCCGATCCAGCCGAACACCGGCGCTACACGGCTTCTGCTGAGCCCGACCGTTGTTCCGTGTATTGCCAGATTGCCGGCTTGTCTCAGTTGCCGCAGTTCGCGATCCGTCAGGTCGTGTTCGCGGCGCAGGGTAATAATCTTGTGCCGAACCGTCGCGCAAGCGTCGAACCCCAAACGTTTTGCGAACGCGCGCTCGTTCTGACAGGCGAGCGTATCGAGCTTGTCCATCGGTAGCGTGTGTAGTAAATCATTCAGTGCGTTACCAGAATACGATTCCAGATTGATCGCATAAAAATCGTGGCCGGCGTTTTGCGCATGTTCGGCGTCGACGGTTTGGATGATTTCGGTGCGGGTGCGCTTCTTGGCCATGTTTATCTCCAAAGTAACAGATCACAAATCGGAAGTGGATTAACGCTTGCTCTTCTTAACCTTGATAAAATCCCGCGCGGCATTCTGAACCGATTTGCCGCGCACAATCTGCACCACCGTTTTTTTGCTTTGCCGCTTTGGCTGAGCCGGGCGATCCGGCTCGACGTCATCCTCACCATCCTCCGGCGCAAGCGCCGCCGCGATATCCACCGGCTTATGGGCTTCGATATAGGTTAGGGCGGAGCATAGACTTTCTTGCACACGTTTGCGGCGGCTTTTGATTTGCAGATGTGCGTTGTAAATTGTCGCAGCCTGACAGGCGTCGTAGATCCGCCCGCTCCAATCGTTGATCCAGGCTTCGCCATCCGGTGTCCGTGACACGCTCCCCGGCGCGCGCTTGCCTTGGATCTCTTCGATCAACGCACGCGCGATTGGATGGTCTGAGAGTTTGGCCGCACGCGCGATTTCGATTTGCAGCGCAATCGTCTTGAATAATTCCAAGTTGATCGGCGCGTCGCCGAACATATTGCCTGCGCCCGTCAACAGCCAGTTGATGCTGACGCCCAGGGTTTGATTCAGATTAAACAGAAATTCCGAGCCGGGTTTCTTCAAGCCGCGCACCATGTCGCTGATGAAGCCCGGCGACACATCCAGACACGCCGCGAACTCGTTTTGGCTTAACTCGCAAGCAGCGATTGCCTCGGACAAGCGGGTACCAAAGGCATCCAGAGCGGAGGGCGGTATAGATTGCATTATGTTCTCATTGGAGTTAATGTAATAGCTTATAGATTATCTAATATACTCAATGAGTATAGAATACTACTTCTACAGAAAAATGCTACCCACCCAATGGACGCGCTAGACATTATTTACCACCTGCGGCGACTCGGCAAAACCCAAGCTGCGCTGGCCGACGAGTTGGCGGTGTCCCATAGCACCATCAACAACGTCATCCACAATCGAACCACCTGCCATGGCGTGGCTACGCATATCGCGACGTTGTTAAGCATACCGGTGGAAGAATTGTGGCCGGGCCGTTACGAATTCAAGCCGCGCAGCCAAGTTCGGCGGCGCGCGCCTAGCAGCCCAACGGCGGCAACGCCCATTCAAAAACTAAAGGAGGATCGGATGACATAAAGCCGTGCGCTAAATTATCCGAGGCTTAAAGACACAAAAGGCTTGGGTGATCAGACCCAAGCCTTTTGCAATGGAACCAAGTTTATCCGCTTGACCATTCCATTCTGGGTGTCCTGTGACCGGTTGTCAAGACCGGCGGCCTCGTTCGTCTGTCCCATCCAACCAGGAAGCGCGGCATAGGGATTTCTTTGCCCGCAAGGAGTGCTCATGATGTTAAAAATCGATGTGCGTCTGCAGCGCGAGATTGCGCGCCTGCATCACCACTCAAATCTTTCCAACCGGAAAATCGCTCGCATCGTTCCGGTCTCGCCCAACACCATCAACAAATTACGCAAGCGCTTAGTGCAACTGCAAATCGGTTGGGATGTGCTAAGTGCGCTTGACGACGATGCCTTCCTTAACCGCCTCGCCCTTGTAGCCCAAACCGACCGGCGCGGGAAGCCTACGCCGGATTGGCTGTCGGTGCATAACGAGCTTAAACAACGTGACGTCACGCTCGATCTGCTTTGGCGGGAGTGGCGTGAAACTGCGCCCGAGGGGGTGGCCTATTCGCAATTCACCTGCGGATACCGCAAGTGGTTAAAGCGCCAGTCCCTAACCATGCGGATTTCCCATCGCGCCGGCGAGAAGCTGTTCGTGGACTTCTGCGGTAAGACGGTTCCGATTATCGATCCAAGCACCGGCGAGACGCGAAACGCCCAAGTCTTCGCTGCGGTAATCGGCGCCTCCAGCTATACGTTCGCAACGGCGGTTTGGACCCAGAGCGTGTCCGATTGGGTAGAGTGCCATGTTCTGGCATTCGAATTCTTCGGCGGCGTGCCTGAAATCGTCGTGCCGGATAATCTCAAGGCGGCCGTGACGCGCATCACCCGCGATGAGCTGACGCTGAATGCGAGCTACCAGGATTGCATCCGCTACTACGGCGCCATCATTCTGCCAGCCCGCGTCCGTAAACCTCGGGACAAGTCCAAGGCCGAGGTGGGTGTGCAGCTTATCCAACGCTGGATTCTGGCCGTGCTGCGCAAGCGGCGTTTCTTCAGCCTCGACGAGTTGAACGCAGAGATTCAGCGGCTGCTCACGCTGCTCAACGACCGCCCTTTCCAGAAAATTCCTGGCTCCCGACGTTCCCGCTTTGATGAGATCGATCGGCCGGCGCTCAAGCACTTGCCCGAAACCGCCTACGAATACGCCGAATTCCGGTTCCGGGTGCGTGTGGGTAGAGACCATCACGTCGAGCATGAGGGCCATTATTACTCGGCGCCTTCGCAATATGCGCACAGCGTGGTGGACATTCGGACAACGGCTAATACGATTGAGGTGCTGCACAAGGGCCAGCGTATCGCAAGCCACCCGCGCAGCCGCGAAATCGGGGGTAAGACGACCAACCGTGAACACATGCCGCCCCATCATCGCTACTTCGCCGATGGGGAATCTCACGTGCTTGCGTCATGGGCCGAGGGGATTGGCCCAAGTGCGGTACGGATGTTGCATTACCACCTGCATGAGCGGCGTGATCCTACCAATGGCATACGCGCCGTGCAACGGTTACAGAAAGAGGCCCGGGTATACGGTGTGAAGCGCTTCGAGGAAGCCTGCGACTACGCCATCCGGATTAACAGCTTTTGCCTCGCCAGCGTTCGATCCATTCTGCGCACTCAACCGGATAAGCGCCACGGCGAACCGGTAACGCCTCCAAACACATCCCCACATGAAAATGTACGGGGCCCGGATTACTTTAGCGATGATGAAGGAGAATGAGATGTTGATCCAGCAAACCCGAAGCAAGCTGCGCGAACTGAAACTCAAGGGCATGGCGGATGCCTATGAACGGCAATTGTCGCAGGTGTCCGTTCAGGACCTTTCCTTCGACGAACGCTTCTCGTTCCTTGTCGATAGTGAAACGAGTGCCCGTGAAAATCGCAAATTGAACCGGCTGCTGAAGTCGGCGCGGTTTCGATATCAGGCGTTTTATGAGGACATCGATTACCGGTCCACCCGGGAACTAGACAAAGGCTTGTTCGCCAGCCTGTCGTCGTGCGAATGGGTGCGGCGGCGGCAGAATGTTCTGTTCATCGGGGCGACCGGCACCGGCAAGAGCTGGCTGGGGTGTGCGCTCGGTACGCAAGCTTGTCGCACCGGCATGACAGTTTTGTTTCGCACTGCGGGCGCCTTGTTCGAGGAGATTGCGATCGCCCGTGTGGACGGGTCGCTACCCAAGCTCCGGTCACAGTTGGTAAAAGCGAACGTGCTGGTAATCGACGATCTTGGGTTGGCGCCGATCGACTTGGGTATCGGCCATGTGCTGCTGGAAATCATTGATCAGCGCGCCGAAACGGGTTCGCTGGTCATTACCAGCCAATACCCGACGGAGCGCTGGCACGGGTTCTTCAACGATCCGACGCTGGCGGACGCTATCTTGGATCGGATCGTTCATGCCTCGCACAAGATTCAATTGCGCGGGGAATCGATGAGGAAGGTCAAAGCACGGAGGAAAACGAAAGAAGAATAGCTGCGACAGCTGCGCACGGGGATCAAATTTAGTAAGGTGCGCAGCGTTGTCAAAATCGATGATCACGCTTTATCGAAACGGGTGATCACGGTTCGTCAAAATTGGTGCGCAAGCTATGTCAAAATATGCACCGTGTGGAATTTCAATCCGTCGACCATCCTCATCGCGGCCATTGTAGTAGTAGCCAACCCAGAGCTTTCCGCTCTTAAGCTTTTTAGTGCGCTGAAGCATTCGTGGAGGAAGGTGGCGGGCCGAGCTCTTTGGTCTCATGATTGCATCTCCGTGCTTATGATCTCATCGTATTTTGTTCAAGTCCGGCGCCCAGCCACTGGGGGACGTCAGGGTGCTCGGGCTGATTCCCGAGAGCTTGAGTCGGGCGTACAGTCTGCCAACAATTGGTTCACCGGCTTTGTTTTTTACGAAAGTCCAGCCTTGAGCTTCGAGCCAGATCACTTGTTCTGCGCGCCTCGAACATCCCGAAATGAATACGATTTCGTCTTGCGACAGCGTTTCGGAAGAGATGGGCATTTCGAATATCGCAGTCATCAATTTCCCTTGCTTGGTATCTGTTCTTTCCAGTTAGAGGCTTGTTCAAACTGATATCGCTTGATCCCATTTTCTCCACCATCCCCAGTCAGTTTTAAGTCATCCTACGCCCCCCATAAAAATATGTCAAGATAGGTCAATATTGTGATATAAAGACGGCAATAGAAAATTAATAATGCTTATTTATAAGCATAAATAGTGAATGTTGATATGGTGGTTGACACACAAAGAGTCAAATGTGATCATTTATAAAACTTTGAGCCGGGCTGTCTTTTGGCGTGTGTCTTTAACAAGGAACTCAGGTGGATACTCTTCAGCTCATTCAAGCCTTGGTCGAGGTGAAAAAGGCAAATGTATCGGCATTGGCGCGGGATGTTGGCTATGAGCGCGCGAATTTAGGGGCTGCTTTGGCGGGGCGTAGAAATCTGCCGGATGCGATTTGCCCTGCGCTCTTGAAGGAGTTGGGTGTCGAGCATGGGCACCTCGCGTTGGATCGGGTGCACTTTTGGAAAGTGGGTAGCGACCTCAGACCGCTTTTGGTAATTGCCCGAGCCCTGTTTGTTGAAGAGCTTGAGATCGCAGGGATCTGGCGTGAGGGGGGCGGGGTCTGGGATCCAACACGCCTTCTGGATAGGTCGTTGTATGCGATCTATGGGCGTTGGGCGCGCATTTTGATTTTGCGTTCCGGTCTTGTAACGGCGCTTGGGGGTGCGACGCCCATTGGGCCGGACAGTGTTCCCAACCTCCAATGGCGGGGCGGCTCCGTTGGGGCGTCGACGATGATTAAGTTGCCTGCTGGGGCGTTTGATCGGTGGCAAAAAGGTGAGGTGACGCCCGACGAATTTGATCGTGTTTTGCGGAAGAAGACACGATATAGCTGGGAGGATGTCAGATCGCTTGCGGAAGAGTGCGGTATTGTTTCTGATGCGGTAGCGGCATGGATTCTTTCGCAGGAAAAGAAACGAAGTTATTGATATTTTTTGAAGTTCTATTGCCCAGGGGTGGGCAAGAGCAAGCTTAGCTTGGGGGGTAACGGTGGCCTGGATTGGCCTGTTTAAAAACCACTCTCTAAGGAGAAATCAAATGGATCACCAGCAGTTTCCCCGGTTCATCATATCTGTTGAGAAATTTCTGAAACAGTTTCCGAAGCCAAGTGAAACGACGAGCCACCAGTATCATCGGGCCTGCAAGCGCATGAAAAAAGACAACGCTACGCCACTGGAAATGGGTGCGACTCGGAAAAACAGTTTCTATTTTTATCGCGCTGCGTTGATTTATGGCATCTTGCGGGAGATCCGGTTGATCCACAGCATGGCCGTTTTTTCATATGGGATGGGCGAGCAGCAGCTTGCGATCCGATCCGCTGAAAAGATTCAGGAATTAGTGAAAAGTCTCGACGAGTACGCCCCCGACCCTAAGCGCCAGCGGAAACATTCTGGCCAAGTCGGTGTTTGGGTCGCCCATGCCAAGGCAAATGGCATCACCATGCAAAGTCTTTCCAAACGCCGCGTTCTTTCCAACCTATCTGAGGACTGGCGTGATGACATGTGGAAAGCGGCCCAGAAGTGCAAATATCTCGACGCTATCGCCGTTCTTGGCTGCAGCGGCTGCCGCCCAATTGAACTGCAATCAGGCATCAAAGTAGAAAAGACGCCCGACGGAATTTTGTTCACGATAACCGGTGCAAAAACGCATCAGGGGAAATTTGGGCAAAAAGAGCGATCCGTTCTTATCAGTGTGGATTCACCCGAAGCGCAACATCTCAATAAGAAACTGGCGGCCCATGGTTCGCCCCTAATCGTGACGGCCAAAGCTGCCTTGTTAAAAGATGCAGTGGCAAGAATCTCGAAAAAACTCTGGCCGCGTCGTAAAGTCCACGTAACTCCATATGTTTACCGCCATCAATTTTCTGCTGACATAAAGGCGGATGAATTGAGTGCGAGCCAGGTTGCCCAGGCTTTGGGGCATGCGGTGGAGGAGTCGCAACGTTTTTACGGGCATCGGAGGCAGGCGCGTCGGGGTGGCAACCGGATATTGGGAGTGAAGGCGACCCATGCTATCCGGCCACGGCGTCGTGTCTATCGTGGGCCAGGCGGCAATCTGCCCAAGCGCCGCTCCCCGTAAATCAGGCTGAGTGTGCATGAATAACCTTTTCAAAAAGTACCGTATGAGGTACACTTCGTAAATGCCTAGCCCTCTGAAACTCCGGGCAGTTTTCTATCGCTCGGCAACTGGCAAGGAGCCTGTACGCGAATGGCTCAAGGAATTGCCAAAGGATGATAGAAAAATTATCGGTGAAGATATTGCGTACGTGCAATACAAATGGCCGATCGGCAAGCCCCGGGTCGACCACTTGCGCGGCGCCATTTGGGAAGTTCGTACGTCTTTGGGTAAGCGGATCGCGCGGACATTGTTTTCGGTAGAAGGCGGCCAAATGGTTCTGCTGCATGGTTTCATCAAGAAAACGCAGCAGACCCAGAGTGCAGGTATTGATTTAGCGGAAAAACGTTTCAAGGAGTGGCATCGTGGCGAAACATAACCCTCATACCGGTTCTGATTTTGACGACTTTTTGAAAGAAGAGGGCGTCTACGAAGAAGTGCAGGCCAAGGCGCTTAAGCGCGCGTTGTCAGAGCAACTTGGAGATAGCATGCAAGTAGCTAGGCTGACCAAGCTCGCCATGGCGAAAAAAATGGATACCAGTCGCTCCCAACTTGACCGCGTGCTGGATCCCAATAATACGTCCATCCAGCTGGATACGCTCATCAAGGCTGCCAGGGCAGTTGGCAAGGTTGTCGAAATCAAGATCAAGAAGGCGCCAAAGCCTTCTCATGCCTGACATGTAGTTTTCTTCTCCAGGTATCTCTGGTCGTTATTGTTTGGCGTTTCAGCACGCATGAGGCGGGGTCAAGGGAAAAGGGAGGGATAATTTGTGCTGCCAATTTGCGCGCAGCGCAACGTTTATGCTCACCCCTTGACGCTGTTGGTGCGTGACACGCTTACTCGAACGGGTGGGTTATCAAACCCACCCGGCGAGCCCGCCCGGCGGAGAGGGCTTGGTCAGGGATAAGACAAGCTTTTGTCGTCAGTAGTGGGCCACCTAAAAATCCATTTTCAGTAGCCTCGCTTTTCCCCGCAGCTTACCCACCGCGCTGCTGCCCTGGCCTGAGAGGGGCCGGCAGCAGCGCCGTGGATAAGCTGCACATCAGCCCCGCTTTTTATTTCGTCAGTAGCCTCGCTTTGGTGAATGCAGCTGGCACGTTGTGCCTGTCTGTCATGTGTCTTGCATTCGCAAGCCACACGCCAGCCACCGCTGCTCGGGGGTACACGATTCGCTTCGCAAATCCCGCACCCCCTCATATTAATGCGAGTCGCAGCGCACTCGCATTAATATGGACATCGGCTATTCCAATGATGATTACATCGGGCTGGCTATCGGATGTGTCTGGCGAGGCATTTTCACAAGAAAGTAGCTTTGCCATGCGTCACGTGTATAGGATGGCCCATGGTGCACTGGCAGGATTTGCTTTGGTTGCTATTGCTCGTCCTTAGAGATTCGCATGTGCTGGGCCAAACACGGGCCCGTGTGGCGGCGGTTGGCTAGAATGGTCGGATGTTGTTTCCTCCGTTGTGTGACGTCGCAGATTCTTTCTCACTTCGCTACCGCGCACTCGAAAAAATCCGCGAACCAAGCTGGGTAGCAAGCTGCCGCCTCCTGGCTGAACGTCGTCCCGCGCCGTCCGATCGAAATCACCTCGCGCGTGCGCGTATCGCAAGACCGCTTCATCTCATCAGCGAACGCCACCTCGACTGATTCGTCCGTATCGACCAGAACTGGCACTGGGCCGGTTCAGGTCAGTTGGATCGACTTACATCATTCCCTTTTCTTCATCATCTGCTACAAACCCTAGCAGTTCCCCGGGCGCGCATTTGAAATATTTGCACAGCGTATTGATAGTGTCTGTATTGGTGTTGTAGCCAGGCGTGTTGGCGATGCGCGTCAGTGTCGCGCGCGATATTTTGGTTTCTTCAGACACCTCATTGAGCGTGATTCTCCGGCGCTCGCTGAAGGACTTTTCGTCCAGTAATTTTTTTAAATAAACCCTGATCATTTTGTGGCGTTGGGCGGTGTTCTCTAATCGCGCCATGTTGCCTACTCATCACCTGTGAGTCAAATTCCTCTTGACTGATCTATTCTGACTCTATATAGTCATAACTGATTAGTAAGGTGCAGTCGTGATTATATCTGCATTCCATGTGATTTATTAAGGGGGTGGGTTTATGAAGGAAAGGGCCGAAAACGAGGGCGCGGATAAGCTAGTTGCATTTGGATTAGGTGCTCCGGAACCGGATGTACCGGTGGTTCTGGACGATTCAAATTCCGGCAACCCGGGGCCAGACCGTGACCAAGCCGAGCCTGAGGAAACGGAAGTGTCTTCGCCAGAATTCTTACCGTGTCCGCCGGGCTACATCTATGTGTTGGATCCAGAGCTTTATCACAAGCGGATTCAGACCCGCGGCGACAAGCTCAAGTGGATGCGCAACAGCGATAGCGGTCAGCGGATACGGGAGTTGCTGTTGGCGTACGAGCATCTCGCACGCCCGTATCCTCTGGCCACGTATCCGGCCGATATGTCCGATCGTTGGCTTGATCTTCGCCACCGGTTTCCCAATTTCGATCAAGTGCTAAATCTTTTTGAAAGCCGCTATGCCCTGGCCAGCCTGCGGCCGGATACGCCTGTGTGTTTTCCGCCGATTTTGCTCTTGGGCGAACCGGGGGTCGGCAAGTCGGCATTCTCCAAGGCCGTCTGTGTCGCGGTCGGCATTGAGTATGGCGAGATTCCCATGGCCGGCATCTCCGAGACTTTTTCCATTAGCGGGCTCGACTTGGGCTGGTCGACTGGTAGGCCGGGGAGCGTGATGGAGATTGTGTCCGGCGCGGGACATGCCAATCCGATCATCTTGCTCGATGAGATCGACAAGTGCGGCACAGGTGGATCCGGCGGAAATCCTTACGCACCCTTGCACATTCTGTTGGAGCGCCATTCCGCCGCTACCTTCCAGGACGTTGCATTTCGCATGCCAGCAGACATGAGTTGGGTGAACTGGATCGCCACGGCAAACGACGCTCTGGCGATTCCCGTCTCGCTGCTTACTCGCTTCCGTCAGATCGAAGTACTGTCACCGACCAGAGAACAGATGCGCAAGGTCGTTCAATCCATCTATGCATCACGGCGCGAAACGGTTTCCAACGGCGACCTCTTTCCGCCTGACCTCGACCCTGCCGTGGTCGAGCGCCTGACCTTGCTCTCCCCGCGCCAAGTCGGGCTTGTGCTCGAAGACGCCATGGGTAACGCCGCGCGAAATCAGGATGCGAGGGCAGAGCAACTCATCATCATGCCGGATGACATTTTTCTTCCAGAAATCCCTGGGAGACGAAGCATCGGATTTTTCAAAACCTAATCGACAACAAAAAGGAGTCACCATGATTGCACCCGTTCCGAGCAACACCAAAAAAAGTCATCCGAACATTCTTATGCGTCGTGCAATGGATGAGGCGCTGTCAGATCCACCTGATCGTCTGGCCGACTTGGCCTGGGCAGCAGGGTTTGTCGATGGCGAGGGATGTATTTCCATCGTGAAGCAAACCTTCAAAGACCCGAAGCGCCGACCCATCTATCGGGTGCGCGTGCAGGTCGCGCAAAGCGACCTCGGTGTGTTGAAGAAGCTGCAAAATATTCTTGGTGTCCAAAGCAGCATTGCCGAAATTAAATGGCGCTCGGATCAAAATGACTGGGCCTATTCGCTCATCATCGATGGCCGCCACGCAATGGGCGCGCTGCTATTGATCGAGCCTTTCCTTCGTCGCAAGAAACATCAGGCGCGTGCATGTTTCGATTTTTGGGAGCAGTGCCAGATGGGCGTGCATCCGGGGCCGCGAGGGATACCGGAGGATATATGGAAGACTCGTGAGGATTACTTCAAGCGCCTGAAGCGGATGAAGTAACTACTGGGGCGGGGCAATAAGCAAATCGCCCCATTTGGCACGGCAAATTTTCTTACCTCCATCCCTGAAGGCAGGAACAGCGTGACTGACTAAGCGCGTTGCGAAAGCCGGTAACCTGCCCCACGGATGGTTTGCACCAATTCGTCGTGACGTGTCGGTTCCAGCGCCCGGCGAAGACGCCGGATATGCACATCTACCGTGCGCTCCTCTATATAGGCTTGATTTCCCCACACACTATCGAGTAATTGCGAGCGAGAATGTACTCGTTCGGGATGGGTCATGAAGAAATGTAGTAGACGAAACTCGGTTGGACCCAAGTTAACTGGGGCGCTGTGCCCTGTCACACGATGGGTTAGCGGGTCGAGCGCGAGTCCTGCTACTTCCACCAATTCATCCGCCATTTGCGGCGCGCGGCGGCGCAGCACGGCCTTGATGCGGGCGTTCAACTCGCGCGGCGAAAAGGGTTTTGTAACGTAGTCGTCAGCGCCGGTTTCCAGCCCTTTCACCTTGTCTTGCTCTTCACCGCGTGCGGTGAGCATGATGACTGGGATGGCTTTGGTATAGCTATCACTTTTTATTTTTCGCGCAAATTCAATACCGCTCATGCCAGGCAACATCCAATCGAGCAGAATCAAATCCGGTAACGTCTCTTTGATCATGCGGCTGGCCTGCTCGGCGCTGGGCGCTTCTATCACGAAGTGGCCGGCTTGTTTGAGATTGAACGCGATCAGTTCTTGAATCGCTGGTTCGTCTTCGACCACCATTACGGTTGCGGGCATGACTAACTCCTAAATGTACCAATGGGGAGGCAGCCATAATATGAAGCGATTGTGACATCTGCGTGACAAAGAGGTGTTTTGCAAACTATTTGTCATCAAAACTTCTATTTCAACGAATCAACCTCGGCGCACGTCCAAAAATGGACGTGCGCGACCAGCCTATCGACAATCTGTTAAAGCGTCATGCCGAAGCGGACGAATCACTTCTTGGCACTCTTGCCGCGTGGCGCCGGAGTCATTGTGTCAATCAATTCCTTCACAGCCGTGGTTGATTGGCGAAACAATAGCGCTAGCCCGGCACGTAGCAGTTCGGATTTGCTGGCAATGCGCCCTGTCTTCGCGAGATCGGTTCGCATTGCTTTGAGTTGAGCAAACTGGCTCTTGGGTATCGAGTAGGAATCGCGTACCACTTTTTCACGTTTCTTTTTCGCGGGCTTGCTCTTCTTGCCCTTGCCTTTCTCTTGAACAGAATTGGCGAGAGGGGGCGCGACCAATGTTGCGGTGGCATTCAGGGGTGGTTTCTCAACTGGTTTTGCAGCTTTTGTGGCGGCA